>JBJMJY010000073.1:0-15370 GCA_045806105.1 Gaiellaceae bacterium
TGCCCGCAGGATTCCGCCGGTCAGGTGCTCCTCGCTTTGAACGAACCCATGACGGCACCGGGAACGAGCTGTCCTGTCCGCACTACAGCGAGCGGGTACCAAAGACGTGGCTGGCGTTGCGTGTGGCTATCTCGGAAATAAGAAAGCCCCCTCAGCGGGGGCTTTTCCAGGCTGCGGGGCAAGGACTCGAACCTTGACTACCTGATCCAGAGTCAGGCGTCCTACCATTAGACGACCCCGCAACGGGACTGCATTGTAGCCGCGCTTATGTTCGGTCTTCGCGGCGCCGTTCCTCGACAGACGTGTCTTCCTGCGGCGCTCCCCCCGGCGCGCTCATCGCCGTCCCGTCCTCGCTGACGATTTCGCGAGGATCGGCGGTTCGGTACTCGTCGCTCTGCACGCCGCCGCGCGGATCACCTTCGCGGTCGAGTGCGTGCACGTCGCCCTGCTGCTTGTTCGCGCGGTGCTTCTCACCGCGCTTGCGCCAACGGCCCAGCATGGGGCGACTGTTCCCGGCCGCGGCTACACTGAACCTCCCCGGCGCATTCGTCTAGTGGCCTAGGACACCGCCCTCTCACGGCGGCGGCACGGGTTCGAATCCCGTATGCGCCTTTCGATGTCACATGGTTAGCCGCTTTTGGCTCACCCACGCGGGTCATTTGTGACAGCGAAGCCGGAAATGCTCGTGCGGTGCCTACCTGGTTGCCTACCTGGGTTTTCGCCAAGGGTGGCAACGAGAAGGTTCGGGCGGCGAGCCGAACGCCGTCGCGCTGCCCCGCGCTCACGCGATGCCCTATGCCCGTCGCCGGCTAATGGCCGTTTCGACCATGGCCCGAGGGTTCAGGGCTGCGCCACTATCCGTTCGCGTCCGGCAACGTCGGAATGCATGCCGGGGCAGCAAACGACGCTCTAGACCCCTCTAGGACGGTGCAATCGCCCCGGCTCTCTCTACGGGAGCATCTTGGGGAGGTGAGGTCGATGCTGCGATTTCGCAGTTGGTTCGACGGTCATTAGGATCGCCGGGGGCGGCCTCACTGCGGCGATGGCCGTCCCCGTCATTGAGTGCCGCCGTCTGGCGATGCGAGGCGCAACGCCAGCCGCAGGAAGTCCGCCGGCGCTACCCGGCCGCTCGCTTTCGAGAGCGCCTGGCGTGTCTAGGCCGAAGGGACTATGGCTGTTGGCAAACGCACATGCATCCCCGGAGCACGGCGCACGGAGGCTCGATTACGCTTCGCGCCGTCTCTTCCCGAGAGACGAAGGGGGAGAGTGGCGCCCGGCCTAACGTGCGGACACAGCGCTTATCGCCGGCCAGCTCGCAGAGACGAAAGATGTTGCCGAGCTGACGAAATCACTCGACACGCTTCTCGAGCGGGCCCAGGGGCGGAAACGCGCGCAGACGTCCAGCAGGAACGCATCGACCTCGCGGTGCGAGGAACTCGCCGAAGTCAGCGCACGTCTGCAAGCTGCAGCGAACGCACTCCGAGAGTCCGCAAAGGGCGAGAGCGGGCCTCTGCGTTCAGCCCGGTCCCCACGGCGGTTCGCTCTCGCTTACTTGCGGATCCCGAAGGTTCCTCCCACGCCACGCATCTGTAGGAGCGAGCCGGGCGGCTCCCCACGTTTCGGTCCGCACGTCCCAAGGAGGCCTTGGCGACGCTTACAACCGAAGAGTGGTCGCCCGGCTTAATGCTTCGGGGAGCGAGGAAGATGCTTGCGCGCCCAAGCTCACGGAGAGTGTGAGGGGGGTCACTGTCGTACACACACGTTGGAGGACGCCCGTCCGAGTGTGGGAAGCCTGCATGGCCGCCACCCACCAGACGGTGGCAGCGAGAACGACCGCCGGCCCTACGAATCGCAGGTGCAAGCGCCTGCCGCACACGTGTGGCGCGGCTTCCGCTTCCTGCTAAGCGTCTCCATTCAGACCCCTCGCGTCAGAGCGGGCGCCAGCAGTACGTTTAGCCGGGCCGGCGCCCGCTCTCTTGCACTCCTTCTACCTACGCCCGCGCAAAGCGCCGACCGGCAAATGGCCGACCCCAGCCTTGGCGAGACCGCGGCTGATGATGTAGCCGGTCGCGACGATGCTCACGTAGAGCCAAGCTCTGCGGTCACCGAACGAGTCTGAGACTGCGGCGGCGATCAAGATCGCGACGATGACTCCCACCATCGCCCAGAACTCCGTCGTCAGCACCGCCCACTTCGTTTCGTCATGCAGTCCGGTGGCCCGCTCGCCGAGCGTCTCCGCGGCGTAGCCCTCGGGTTCGTTCCGAACCACAGCGTCCCGTGTCGCCATCTGACCCCTCCTCGTGTAGACGGAAGACGCTTTTGACCCCGGTCGCCGCGGATAAACCAGCAACACCAGGAACGAGCTCTGGCCGACGACCAACCCGCCGACTCTCGCCCGTCTCTCGAACTGGGCCGATCTGAGAGGCTTCCACGTCACACAGGGCTCAAAGCAGGAGGTCGCCTGAGATGTCCACTGCTTCTCCTCATCCCGTGCGGATCGAAGGACGGCTCGATCCAGAGCTCAGCCGTTGGCTCTGGCTCGTCAAGTGGCTGCTTGCGATTCCGCACTTCATCGTGCTCGTCTTCCTCTGGATCGGTTTCGTGCTGCTAACGATCGTCGCGTTCTTCGCGATCCTCTTCACGGGCCGGTACCCGCGCTCGATCTTCGAGTTCAACCTCGGCGTGCTGCGCTGGACGTGGCGGGTGGCCTTTTACACGTACGGCGCGCTCGCGACCGACCGCTATCCCCCGTTCACTCTCGGGCCCGTCGCCGACTACCCGGCAACGCTTGAGATCGAGTACCCCGCGCAGCTGTCGCGTGGGCTGGTGCTCGTCAAGTGGTGGCTGCTCGCGATTCCGCACTACCTCGTTCTCGGCATCGTGCTCGGCGGTGGCTGGTCAGGGTGGAATGTGACCTCGAACTGGGACCACGGTGGTGACTGGGGCGGCGGGGACTGGGGCGGGCCGGGCTTGATCGACCTGCTCGTCCTCTTCGCGGCGATCGCGCTCCTCTTCACGACTCGCTACCCGCGCGGGATCTTCGACTTCGTCCTCGGCCTGAACCGGTGGGTCGCGCGTGTCGCCGCGTACGTCGCCCTAATGACCGACCGCTACCCGCCGTTCCGGCTCGACCAGGGACCAGGGGACCCGCGTGACGTCGCCGCCCCCGGGGAGCCGGCCGCGCCGGCCGCTTGAGGCGGGTCAACGCGAGGACCTGCACGGGCACGAGCACCTGGTCCGGCGCGGGCGTGGACGCCGGCAGGTCCTCGTGCAGCGTTGGCCCGTATGCGCCTCTCTGAACCTAGACTCCGGCGGCGATGAGGGAGCGCCCGCCGCCACCTCTTCGACTCGATCACAGCGTCGTCGGCCTCTCGGATTGGGACGTCTCGAACCGCTTCTACCGCGATGTGCTCGGCGCCGAGCTCGTCCCGCACGGCGACCCGCCGCGCGTTGCGTACCGCCTAGCCGATACGCAGCTGAACGTGCACGGCCCCGGCGTCGACGTCTCGACCAACGTCGCCCGGCTCCCGGTCCAGGCCGGGACAGCGACCTGTGCTTCGTCTGGCCGGGCCCGATCGCGGACGCCGTCGAGCACCTCGAGCGCAACGGTGTCGAGGTCGAGACAGGCCCGGTCCCGCGGCTCGGCGCGAGGGGCGAAGGCACGAGCGTCTACTTCCGCGACCCCGACGGGAGCCCGCTCGAGCTAATCTCCTACGATGCGTGAGCGGCCGGGAAGCTGGAGCGCGGCCCCCGCGCTGCCGATGCAGCAGGCGTGTGGCTCTTCATCCCGCTGGCGGGCTTCGTCGTCGGGCTTCTCGTCGGTCGCTGGTGGGTCGTGGCCGCCGCGCTGCCGCTTGGCCTCTACATCCTGCTCACAAACGGTCTCGAGGGACACCTCGGCGAATGGGTCGCGCTGATGCTCTCGACGTCGCTCGCCTGCGCGATCGCATGTGGAGTCGCGCTGCGGCGCGTGCACGGCCGCGGTCGCACACGCGCGAACCCCTCGAACGGGTGACGGCAACGCGGTCTCCGCGCTCGATCCTTGTTGCTGGAGATGCGGCGACTCCAGCTGACCCCCCAGCATGCCCTGCTGGCGGCCGCTGCCGGTAGTGCGGCAGCGGTTTACGGTGCCTTCCTGCTCTACGAGACGCCGGGCCTCGGCATCGGCCATTTCTACTACCTCTCGATCCTGCTCGCAGCCCTGGCCACGGGACCGTGGTTCGGCGCGCTCGCAGGCGCGGGCGCGACCGGCATGTATGCGACCGGCGTCGTCCTGAACCCGTCGATCGCCTCCTCCGAGGTGCTCTCCGGGAGCACGGCGATCCGCCTCGTCACCTACATCGCAGTGGGCGCCGTGATCGGCTACTTCGCGAAGGAGAGCCGGCGCGCAACGGCGGAGCTGAAGGTGCTGGCCGAGCGCGACGCCGTCACCGGGCTGCCGAACACGCGGGCGTTCGAGCGGGCGATCGGCGACCGGCTCGCGGCGCAGCAGCCGTTCGTGCTCCTTGTCGGCGCGCTGGACGGCGAAACCGCTTCGGCCGAGACGAGCTCGCTCGTGAACTCCGTCGCCGAGCTCCTCGTCCGTGCCCTCGAGCCCGAGGACGACCTCGCGCGCATCGGCCACCAGGAGTTCGCCGTGCTCGCGCCCCTACCCCGCGCCGAGGACGCGCGGCGCCTCGCCGCGCACCTCGAGCGCGCGCTCGTCGGCAGCGGCGCCGGGGTCATCTTCGGCTGGGCGACCTTCCCGCAAGACGGCGACAACGCGCTCGCCCTCTACCGAGCCGCCGACGAGCGGCTCTATGCGCGCCGCGTGATCAGCCGCAACGAAGACGCGACCGTGGTTCCGCTCGGGCGGGGCGCGGAAGCGTCCGCCGGCTAGGCCGCGCCGAGCTCGGCGAGCAGCGGCCGCGTGTCGAGCGGTTCGAAGCCGATTCGGCCGGCGATCTCCTCGCTCGAGGGCTTCGTCCCCTCGCGGAACAGGTCGCGCAGGCGGTCGCCCGTCTCGCGGCTCGCCCACCACTCATCGCCGACCTCGCGCTCGAGGTAGGAGCGGAGCTGGGCGGCCCGGATCCATGCGCGCAGGTAGTCGGCCGAGTAGAAGCCGGCGTCCATGTCGGCGAGGTAACCCTCGCGGCGGTACGCCATCCCGGTCGCATCGGTCAGCAGCTCGGCGTAGCCGGTGTCGCTGCCCGCGTCCTCGCGGAAGCGGCTCCAGAAGTCGAGCTCGAAGCGCAGCTTGGCCGCGTAGCGGCGGAAGAGCAGGGCCTCCATGAAGACCGTCGCCTCCGCGTTCTGCGCAGCCTCCTCGTCGGCGAGGCCGAAGTAGCGCGCGTGCCAGCCGGGCTGCCGCGAGATCGCCTCGACGATGTACGAGTAGATTTCCGTCAGCGCGTGGTCGCGCGAGATGTTGCGGAACGTGTACGGGAGCGACGGGTCGCAGCCGGCGTAGTGGAGCGCGTGGCCCGCTTCGTGCAGGAACGCCTGGTAGTCGTGCAGCCCACCCTGCGCGCGCGTGATCAGGTGGACGACCGTCGGCGGGTCGGCGGGGATCACGCATGCGCGCGGCGACTTCTGCGGCCGGTCGTCGAGGTCGAGCTTGATGTTCGGCTCGTTCTCGAGCTCGAAGCCGAGCCGGGAGAGCGTGTCCATGCAGGTCGGGACCGCCTGCTCCTTCGTGTAGATCGCCTCCAGCGGAGAGAGGCGGCGCAGGTAGGCGACGTGGGAGGAGCTCGGAACCTCCTCGCGCTCCGGCCCGAGCAGACGCTCGAGCCATCGGTCCTTGAGCTGCGAGTAGACCGCGGTCGCCGCCCCGCTCGCCTTCGCCAGCGCGCTCTCGAGCTCCCGGATCGAGATCCCCTTCTCCTCCTCGTTGCGCGTGACCGGGTCCTCGATGCCGCTGACCTCGGCCTCCAGCTCCTCGCCGGCGCGCAGGACGTCGAGCCGCTCGTCGTTGAAGGTCGCCGAGAGGTCGGTTGCGAGGCGGCCGAGCTCGTCGCGCTCGCCGTAGTCGCTCAGCACGGCGAGCTTCGCCTGGGCCGTGCGCAGCGGCAGCTGCTCGCCCTGGAACTCGACGCGGGCGGCCAGGATCGCGTTCTCGAGCGCGTCCTCGCGCTCGGCGAGCTCCGCGGAGATGAGGCCGGCCTCGCAGGTCTTCCGCAGGCGGTAGAGCCGCTCGCGCTCCTCGCCGGCCGCGGCCCCGGATTCCGCCTGGCGGAGCGCCTCGAGCTGGTCGCGCGTGAAGAGCTCGGCGTAGCGCGCGACGATCTCGGCCCGCTCCGAGACCTCCTTCTCGCCCACACGTACGGCGCGGCCTTCCTCCGCGCGCTCGAACAGGTAGCGCTGGAGCCGCGACTCGTAGTCGGCGGGGCGCAGAACGGGGACGACGCTCATCGCGAAGGGAATCTACCGACCCCGCCGCTCAGCGCGGCGCGAGCTCGCGCACGACGCCGAGGAGCTGCTCGAGGCGAAACGGCTTCGGCACGATGCCGTCTGCCTCGGCGATCGTGGGCGCGTCCAGTCGGGCGCTGCCCGTGAAGAGCACCACCGGCGCGCCGTGCCCCCGCTTGCGCAGCGAGCGCATCAACGCCAGGCCGTCGTCGGCGCCGACGTGGACGTCGAGCAGGACGAGGCCGACGCCTCCGTCCTCCAGTGCCTCCTCCGCGGCCGCGACGCTCGGCGCCTCGACGACGCGATAGCCGTCGAGCTCGAGGTTGACGCGGCAGAGGAGCCGCAAGGACTGGTCGTCCTCGACGATCAGAACCAGCGGCGCACGAGTGCGCTCTGTGGACGCGGTCACCGCGTATCCATTTTCCCCGCTCGAACGTTTATTAGTCAGAAATGATAAAGGCTGCGGACGGACTCCCCCAGCCGACGCCGCTCTTCCGCCGCCGGGCGTGGTTGGCCTTTCAGCGGGCGCTGGATCCACTCGCGCCGCCGCGGCCGCTGCCGAGCCGCGAGAGGGCCTCGTCCTTCCCGAGCACCTCGAGGCTCTCGAAGAGGCCGGGCGACACCTTCGATCCTGTGATCGCCAGGCGAATCGGCTGAAACGCCTCGCGCGGCTTGAGCCCGAGCTCGTCCGCCAGCCCGCGCAGCGCCTCCTCGATCCCGGCCGCCTGGAACGGCTCCACCGAGGCCAGCCTCTCGGCCGCCGCCGGCAGCACCTCGCCGTCGAGGTCGCCCTCCGGCTCGACGCGCGCGAAGAAGAAGCCCGCGAAGGCCGGGAACTCACCAATCGTCGCGATCTTGTCCTGCACGAGCGGCGCGACCTTGCGAACGTGCTCCTCGGCCCACTCGTATCCCTGCTCGCGCAGGTAGGCGACGAGCCGGTCGGCGTACTCCGCCGCCGGAAGCGCACGTAGGTAGACGCCGTTCAGCCACTCGAGCTTCTTGAAATCGAATACCGACGGACTGGCCCCGACTCGCTCGAGCGAGAAGCGCTCGACGAGCTCCTCGCGGGACATGACCGTGGTCTTGTCGTCGTAGCTCCAGCCGAGCAGCGCAAGGAAGTTGACCAGCGCCTCGGGGATGTACCCCTGGGCCCGAAACTCCTCGACAGAGGTCGCGCCATGACGCTTCGAGAGCTTCTTGCCGTCCTCGCCGAGGATGTTCGCGAGGTGGCCGTAGGCCGGAAGCGGAGCCCCGAGGGCCTCGAGGATCCGGATCTGCCTCGGCGTGTTCGAGATGTGGTCGTCCCCGCGCAGGACGTGCGTGATCCCGTCGAGCCAGTCCTCGACCGGAGAGGCGAAGTTGTAAGTCGGGCGGCCGTCGGCCCGCACGATCACGAGGTCGTCGAGCCGCTCGTTCTCCCATTCGATGCGGCCGCGGATCAGGTCGTCCCACGCGGTGACGCCGTCCTCGGGCATGCGCATCCGGATCGCGCCCTCGTCCTCGTACGCCTTCCCCTCGGCTACGAGCCGCGCCGCCTCCTCGCGGCAGCGCTCCATCCGGTCGAGCTGGAACGTGACCTCGCCGTCCCAGTCAAGCCCCAGCCAGCGCAGGGACTCCTGGATCTGCGCCGTCGCCTCCGCGACCTCGCGGTTCGTGTCCGTGTTCTCGATCCGGAGGTGGAACTCGCCGCCCTCGCGCCGAGCGAAGAGCCAGTTGAAGAGCGCGGTGTGCACTCCCCCGATGTGGAGGAAACCGGTCGGGCTGGGCGCGAAGCGGACGCGGATGCTCACGCCCAGAGGCTATCGTCGGCGAGCTTCAGGCCTGTGCGTGTCCGAGATACCGCGTTAGCACGGCCGCGCCGGCAAAGCCGGCACGGCCTCCATGGTCGGCGCCGCCGAGTCGGCGCCTCGGCGTGCTGACGTGGCGGAGCCGTGCTGACGTGGCGGACCGGGTCCTGACACATCGCGAGCTGAACCGGACGACGCTGCTGCGACAGCTCTTGCTGCGCCGGGAGCGCCTCTCGCCGGTCCGAGCGGTCGAGCGGCTCGCCGGGCTCCAGGCACAGCTGCCCTCGTCGCCCTACCTCGCGCTCTGGGCGCGGCTGGAGGGCTTCGAGCGGCCGGCGCTCGAGCGTGCGCTGAAACAGCGGCGAGTCGTGAAGGCGCTGCTGATGCGCGCGACGATGCACCTCGTCTCCGCGCGCGACCTCCCGTACCTCGACGGAGCCGTGCGCGCCGCGCGAACGGTGACCCGCGCCCGCGGGGCGGCGCCGCCGTCGGACGAGCTCGTGCAGCGGATCGTCGCGCTGACACGCGAGCGCCCGCGGACGCGGACGGAGATCATGGAGGCGCTGGGGTTCCCCTCCCGCACGCAGGACGTCGCGGAGATGCGCACCTATTCCTGGGTGATGGCGCTCGGCCGGCTGGAGCAGACCCCGGAGTCGGCCTTCTACGCGTTCCGCGGCTCGCCGGCCTACGAGCCTGCCGACCACGAGCACCCGCCGCTCCACGAGGCGGCCGCATACACGATCGGCCGCTACCTGGCCGCGTTCGGCCCGGCCACGCGCGCCGACGCCTCGCAGTGGAGCGGCGTGCCGATCCGCGACCTCGAGCAGGGCTTCGAAGCGCTGCGCTACCGCACCTTCCGAGACGAGCACGGCCGCGAGCTCCTCGACTTGCCGCGCGCGCCGCTCGCGCCCCCCGACGCGCCCGCGCCGCCGCGGCTCCTGCCCCGCTGGGACGAGCTTCTGCTCGCCCACAAGGACCGCACGCGTGTCCTCCCCGACGAATATCGCAAGACCGTGATTCACAAGAACGGCGACGTGCAGCAGACCTTCCTGGCCGACGGCGTGGTCGCGGGCCTCTGGACGCGCGAGGGCGACCGGATCGCGCTACAGCCGTTCGCCCGGCTTCCGCCCGCGACGCGGCGAGAGCTCGAGGACGAGGCCACACGGCTGGCCGCTTGGCTCGGCTAGCGTCAGGGCGTGCTCCTCGGCGGCCATTGCTCGGGCGGGATCAAGAAGGCACTCGAGAACGCGCACGCCTTCGGGATGGACTCCGTGCAGCTGTTTGCCCAGAGCCCGCGCACGTGGCGCTTTCCGGAGCACGATCCTGCCGACCTCGAGGCCTTCAAGGCCCGACGCGAGGAGCTGGGCATCGGCGCGGTCGCGATCCATGCGCTGTACCTGCTCAACCTCGCGAGCCCGAAGGCGGACTTCTACGAGAAGAGCGTCGAGACGCTTCGCAAGACCGTCGACGCGGCCTGCGCGATCGGTGCCGAGGCGGTCGTCT
Organism: Gaiellaceae bacterium; assembly: GCA_045806105.1. Taxonomy (GTDB): domain Bacteria; phylum Actinomycetota; class Thermoleophilia; order Gaiellales; family Gaiellaceae; genus AC-32. Next base: position 9,678 of record JBJMJY010000073.1, read on the forward strand.
TCCACGTCGGCTCCCACCAGGGCGCGGGCTTCGAGGCCGGGCTCGAGCGCGTGGTTCCGGCGCTGGCCCAGGCGCTCGAGCGCTGCAGCGACACGACGTGGCTCTGCATGGAGAACACCGCCGGCACCGGCGATACCATCGGCCGCTCGCTCATGGAGCTCGCAGCGCTCTACGAAGCGCTCGACCGGCACCCACGGCTCGGCGTGTGCCTCGACTCGTGCCACCTGTTCGCCTCCGGCTACGACGTGACCGATGCCAGGGAGCTCGACGGGGTCGTGAACGAGCTCGACCGGCTGATCGGCCTCGACCGGCTGCGCTGTCTGCACGTGAACGACTCGAAGACCCCGCTCGGCTCGAACCGCGACCGGCACGACAACATCGGCGACGGGCTGATGGGGAACAAGCTCGCGGTCTTCCTCAGGCACCCGAAGCTGCAGGGCCTGCCCGCGCTGCTCGAGGTGCCCGGTACGGACGGCCACGGACCTGACAAAGAGCAGATGACAAAGCTACGGAAGCTGTACGCGAAGGCTATGAAGCAATCCGGGCGAACACCCGGAACGACGGCTCGCCCACGGGCAGCTCGTGGAACTCGGGGTTGATGCACCCGAGCTCCTCCGCCCGGCTCTCGTAGCACGCCTCGACCTCGACGCGGCACATCGGCAGTGCGGGCGCGGTTGCCCGCACCGCCCCGAAGCCGCCGCGCCGCGACTCGGCCTCGCGCAGCAGGTCGAAGTCGATCTCGACCTCGAAGACCTTCATCACGCAGCCCATGTAGGTGTGCCCGAACTCCTCGTACGAGTAGACGAACGGGCAGTCGCGCTCCACGCAGGCGCCGGGATACACGACCTTGTCGCAATGGACGTCGCAGCGGCGGCACTCGACCTCGTCCTGAGGGCGCAACGGAAGCTCCGTCGGCTGAGCTGCCGCCTGCTCGCGTATCTCCATGACCCTGATTGTGGGTGCAACCAGGCGCGCTCCGCAAGACTTGACAAGCTGGCCGCGCGCGGCTAGGCGGCTATGCGGCGGACGACGTTCAGGACGTCGAGCTGCGTGAACGCCTGGTGGTCGGGCTCGGCGCCGTCGGGATGCTCGTCCGCCCGAAACCAGAGCGCCTGCACCGTCGTCATCCCGACCTCGGCGGCGCCGCGCACGTCCTCGTAGAGACGGTCGCCCACGAAGAGCGCGTGCTCCGCGTCGACCTCGAGCGCCTCGAGCGCGCGCTCGAAGATCGCGGGGTGCGGCTTGCGCATCCCGATCTCCGACGAGAACACGCTGAAGTCGAGCCGCTCCGCGAGCCCCATCTGCTCGAGGTCGCGGTGGAGCAGCCAGCCGGGGTCGAACGCGTTCGAGACGAGCCCAAGCCTGAGCCCGAGCGCGCGCAGCGACTCCAGCAGCGGGTGCGTGTGCGCGGCGAGGATGCGCGCCGGGTCCCAGGCGCGGTGCTCGGCCTCGAGGAAGCGGCCGAGCGCCTCGTCGTCGATCTCGACGCCGAAGTCGGCGAGGAGGCGCCGCACGAGACCCGGGTACTCGATCTCCTCGATCGTGCCGGGTACCCAGAAGAGCGGCTCGTACTCCTCGCGGAAGCGCTCCGTCACCTCGCCGGCGTATGGGAGATCGTCCCGCCCGATCGCGGCGAGGCCGGCGTGGTGGCCGGCGGCGACGAGCTCGGGGGAGTACGCGAACTGCATCAGCGTGTCGCCCCAGTCGAAGAGGACGGCCTCCAGCATGCGCCGGTTACGCTAGCGCCGTGGGCCGGAAGCTCCTCTGGGCATCGCTCGTCCTGGCCCCGATCACATTCGCTCTCCGCTACGTCTTCGACGTGGGCGACACCGCCCTGTTCGTGGCGTCGGCTGCCGCGCTCGTGCCGCTCGCGTGGCTGATCGGCGAGGCGACCGAGCACGCCGGCGAGCACACCGGCCCGGGGATCGGCGGCTTCCTCAACGCGAGCTTCGGCAACGCGCCGGAGCTGATCATCGCGCTCTTCGCCGTGAACGCGTCGCTGCCCAACGTCGTGCGCGGCTCGCTCATGGGCAGCGTCGTCTCCAACATCCTGCTCGTGCTCGGCGCCGCGCTGATTTTCGGCGGTGGGGACGCGCGTCACGGCAATGCGCTCGACCGGTTTTCGCTCCTCCTTCAGCTCGGCCTCGTGATGGGGGCCGTGCTGCTCTTCCTCGTGCCGTCGGTCCCCGGCTGGTCCGGCGATCCCGAGCGCCACTCGCTTGCGGTCGCGACGATTCCCGTCTCGATCGTACTGCTGCTCGTCTACGTGGGCGCGACGCTCACCTCGCTGCGCCGGCACAAACGCTTGCACGAGGAGAGCGGCGAGCAGGCGGGCGAAGGTTGGTCGTTGCCGCTCGCGCTGGCGGCGCTGGGCGCCGCGACGGTGGTGACGGCGCTGATCAGCGAGACCCTCGTGCACTCGCTCGACACGTTCGCGCACGACGCAGGCCTCTCGGAATTCTTCATCGCGGCGGTGATCGTGGCGATCGTCGGCAACGCGGCCGAGCACGGCGGGGCGATCGTGATCGCGCACCGCGGCAAGCTCCCGCTGGCGACGGAGATCGCCGTCTCCTCGAGCGCGCAGGTCGCGCTGCTCGTGACGCCGGTCGTGGCGCTGCTCTCGTGGCTCGTCACTCCGGCGCTGCCGCTCTCGTTCCGGCCGGTCGAGCTCGCGGCGATGGGCGGAGCTGCGGCGCTGGTCGCGCTCGTGCTCGCCGACGGCCGAGGCCGTCGAGTCGAGGGGTATGTGCTGATCGCGGTGTACGTGGCCGTCGCGGCCGGGTTCTACGTCGCCGGCGACCGCTGACCGCGCGGTCGGTCAGTGCTGCACGCCGAAGATCTCCGGCGCGCGCGTGAACGGATAGGTCGCCCAGTAGAGCCGCACCACCTCGCCGTGCTCGTCGCGCACGACGCGGAGCACCTCGCCGCGCTCGCGACCTGAGACGACGCGGAAGCGGTCCTCGCCCTCCTCCTCGAACACGGACGGCTCGCGCTCTGCGGGCGCGGTCGCGAGCCGCGCCTCGAGCTTGCCGTCGCGCCAGCTGAAGATCGTCTCGTCGCCTTCCGACCACCAGCGGCCGAGCAGCGGCAGCATCTCCGGGGGCGGCGCCTCCGCCGGCACCCACGGCTCGCGCTCGGGCGCGAGCTCTTCCAGCGCCGCCTCGGCGAGGTCGAGCCCGGTCGCGCTCAGCTTCGGCCAGCGGCCCGCGTTCGTCAGCAACACCGCGCCGATCCGGTCGCGGCGCGAGTAGAGCAGGATCGAGAGGAACCCCGGGAAGCCGCCTGTGTGGCCCCCGAAGATGCGCTCGCCGCGCCGCCAGAGCTCGATCCCGAGCCCCCAGCCGAGCGTCCAGTCGGGCTCGGCCATGATCTGCAGGTCGTGCATCTGCGCCACGCTCGCGGCCGCGAGCACGGCCTCGTCCGGATCCGCGAGGAACGAGCCCCAGCGCGCGAGGTCGCCGACGGTGCTGTAGAGGCCGGACTCGCCGCCCTTGCCCCCGAGCTCGAGCACGGGCTCGCGCTGCACGGCGTCCGAGTACGGCTCCACGAAGTACGGCAGTGCCGCGTTCTCGCCCGGCCCCCACGTCGTCTGTTCGAGGCCGAGCGGCTCGAGCAGGCGTGCTCGCACGTAGTCGTGGTACGGCATTCCGGAGACGCGGGAGACGACGTGACCGAGCAGCGCGTAGGCGAGGTTCGAGTAGTGCCACGCCGTCGAGGGCGGCAGCACCTGCTCCGCCTCTTCGAGGCCGGCCAGCAGCTCCTCCTCGTCCGGGAAGCGGAGCGTCTCCCAGATCTCGCCCGGCGGCTCGCGCTGCAGGCCCGAGGCATGCGAGAGCAGCCGGCGCAGCGTCGGCGCGCCGTGCGCGGCCTCCGGGAGGTGGCGCGAGAGCGGGTCCTCGAGGTCGAGCTTCCCCGCGTCCCGCAGCTGCAGCAGGGAAGCAGCGGTGAACGTCTTCGTGATCGACGCGACCGCGTACTGCGCGTCCGTCGTCGCCTCGATCCGCTGCTCGACGTTCGCGAGCCCGACCGCCTCGTCCCACACGAGCTGGCCGCCACGAAAGACCGCCGCCGAGACGCTCGGCAGCCGCCCCTCCGACTGCGCCTCGAGCACGAGGCGCCGGAATCGCTCAGGCGCGGGCAAGGGCTCCGAGGGCCCGCGGGATCAGCTCGATCGCGCGATCGATGTCGTCGTCGTCGACGTCGAGGTGCGTCACTGCCCGCAGCCTCGTCGGGTGGACGGTCATCGAGAGGCCGACGCCCTGCTGGGCCAGCCGCTCGAGCGCCTCCACGGGGCCGAGGCCGAGCGGCGCGACGTCGACCTGGACGAAGTTCGTCTCGACCTGCTCGAGCTGCACCGGGACGCCGGCGTCGTAGAGCCCTTCGCCGAGACGCCTCGCCCGCGCGTGGTCCTCGGCGAGCCGGTCGACGTTGTGCTCGAGTGCGTAGACGCCCGCGGCCGCAACGATGCCGGCCTGTCTCATCGCCCCGCCGAAGAGGTGTTTCAGTCGCCGCGCCTTGACCATCAGCTGCGGCGAGCCGGCGACGAGCGCGCCGAGCGGGCAGCCGAGCCCCTTGGAGAGGCAGAGCGTGACCGTGTCGAAGCGCGCACCGATCTCGGCTGCCGGGATGCCGAGCGCGATCGCCGCATTGAGCACGCGCGCTCCGTCGAGGTGGAGCCGCAGCTCGAGCTCCCGCGCCGTCCGGACCACCGCCTCGAGCTCGTCGAGCTGCCACACCCGCCCGCCCGAGGCGTTGTGGGTGTTCTCGACCGAGACGATCCGCGTCGTCGGGGTGTGCGTGTTGTCGCCCGCACGGAACTTCTCGCGGACCTGCTCCGGGGTGAAGCGGCCGTTCGGACAGCGAATCGGGCGCGTCATCAGACCTGCGTGCACCGCCGGGCCGCCGAGCTCCGAGACGAAGATGTGGGAGTTCTCCTCGGCGACGACCTCGTCGCCTGGCTCGCCGAGCACGCGGAGTGCGATCTCGTTGGCCATCGTGGCCGTCGGGACGAAGACGGCCTCCTCCTGCCCGAGGAGCTCGGCCCCCCGGCGCTCGAGTTCGTTCACGGTGGGGTCCTCGCGCCGCTGCTCGTCACCGACCTCGGCCTCGGCGATCGCCGTGCGCATCTCGCGCGAGGGCTTGGTCTTGGTGTCGGAGCGCAGGTCGATCATCAGGCGCCCTTCGGTGCCTCCACGGCGGCAGCCTGGGGCTCGCTTGCCGCCTCTGCCTCGGCCGAGAGATCGGGGTGCTCGTCGAAGAGGTAGCGGACGACGACCTTCTTCACCGCCTTGACCTCGTCGAGGCGCCCTACCGCGCGCCCGTGCGGTGCGCTCTTCAGGAGCTCCGGCTCCTCGGCCGCCTCGCGCGCGATCGCGAGCATCGCGTCCGCGAACGCGTCGAGCGTCTCCTTCGCCTCCGTCTCGGTCGGCTCGATCATCAGCGCCTCGGGCACGACGAGCGGGAAGTAGATCGTCGGCGGATGGAAGCCGTAGTCCATCAGCCGCTTCGCGACGTCCAGCGCGCTGGCCCCGTGCTCCTGCTTGAGGCCGCGCGCGGAGAGGACGTACTCGTGCATGCACAGGCGGTCGAAGGGCTGGTCGTACGCGTCCTTGAGGCGGGCGAGCAAATAGTTCGCGTTCAGTACCGCGGCCTCCGACATCTGCAGCAGCTGCGGCCCGTACGCGCGGATGACC
>JBJMJY010000074.1:0-3543 GCA_045806105.1 Gaiellaceae bacterium
TCAACATCATGGAGTTCTGCAAGGCCTTCAACGCGCAGACCGCGCAGGAGAACGGCCGCATCACCCCGGTCGAGATCACGGTCTACGAGGATCGTTCGTTCGACTTCATCACGAAGACGCCGCCGGCCGCCGTGCTGATCAAGGAGGCGCTGCGGCTGGAGAAGGGCTCGGGCGAGCCGAACCGGGAGAAGGTCGGGCGGCTGACGCGCGACCAGGTGCGCTCGATCGCCGAGACGAAGATGCCCGACCTGAACGCGCGCGACGTGGAGCACGCGATGCTGATCGTCGCCGGGACCGCCCGCTCGATGGGCGTCGAGACGGATCTCTGATGGCGGCTCACGGCAAGAACTACCGCAACGCGCGCGCGCAGGTCGACCGCGAGCGCCTCTACTCGCCGGCGGAGGCGGTGCGGCTGATCAAGGACGCGCAGACGGCGAAGTTCGACGAGAGCGTCGAGGCGCACTTCAACCTCGGGCTCAACGTCCGTCACGCCGAGCAGCAGCTGCGCGGCACGCTGATGCTCCCGCACGGCACCGGCCGCGAGATGCGCGTCGCGGTCTTCGCCGAGGGTGAGAAGGCGCGCGAGGCCGAGGAGGCCGGCGCCGACGTCGTCGGCACGAGCGACCTCGCGTCGAAGATCGAGGAGGGCTTCGACGACTTCGACGTCGCCGTCGCGACGCCGGACCAGATGAGCGTCGTCGGCAAGCTCGGCCGCATCCTCGGCCCGCGCGGGAAGATGCCGAATCCGAAGACGGGCACCGTCACGATGGACGTCGGCAAGGCCGTGCGCGAGGCGAAGGCGGGGAAGCTCGAGTACCGCACCGACCGCGGCGCGAACGTGCACGTCACGATCGGCAAGAAGAGCTTCGACGAGCGCCAGCTGGTCGAGAACTACGCCGCGCTGATCGACGAGATCGTCCGCGCGAAGCCGGCCGCGGCAAAGGGCCGCTACATCAAGACTGTTACCCTGACCAGCACGATGGGCCCGGGGATCCACGTCGACCCGGCGCGGACGAGGGGCATCGTCGAAGAGCTCGAAGGAGAGCCTGCAGAAGAAGCAGTGACGGCGTAAGCAGACTGGACCGCCGAAGACCGCTGGCAGCCGCGAGGCAGAAGACCAGCCGAGGTGCGTCGCGAGAAGCGCTCAGCGCTCCCGTCGGCCCGCCTCAGGCGGGCTGGTCAGTTCTGGAGGAAATGACGTGCTGAGATCTGAGAAGGAGCGCGTGGTGACGGAGCTGGCGAAGCGGCTCCGCGATGCCGACACGCTGATGGTCGCGGACTACCGCGGCCTCACGATGCCGCAAATCGACGAGCTGCGCACGCGGCTGCTCGAGGCCGGCGCCCGGTTCACGGTCGTCAAGAACACGCTGACGAAGCGAGCCGCGGAGGAGGCGGGTACGAGCGACGTGCTCGAGCTGATCGAGGGGCCGACGGCGATCGCGTTCCTCGAGGCCGACGGCGACCCCGTCGCGGTGGCGAAGGTGCTGAACGAGACCTCGCGCGCCCATGACGTGCTGGTGATCCGCGGGGGCCTGCTCGAGGGCACCGTCGTCGGCGACGCCGAGATCAAGCGGCTCGCGACGCTGCCGCCGGCCGAGGTGCTGCGCGCGCAGCTGGTGGGCGCGATCGCCGGCCCACTGACGACGGTCGTGGGGCTGTTCGCGGCGCCACTGCGCGACTTCGTCGGCGTGCTCGAGGCACGGATCCGGCAGCTCGAGGAGGAGGGCGAGACCGTGCCGGAACCCCAGGTGGCCGCCGAGCCGGAGCCGGACGCCCAGGAGTCCGCGCCGGAAGACCCGCAGGCGGAGTCGCCTGCAGATGAAGCAGCACAAGAGCAGTCCGAAGAGCCGTCGGCGGAGGCCGAGGAAGCCGGGCCGGAGGCAGAGCAAGAGGAGGAGCAGCAGGATGGCTAAGACCGACATCGATAAGCACGTCGAGGACCTGGGCAAGATGACCGTCCTCGACTTGGTCGAGTTGAAGAACAAGCTCGAGGAGGAGTGGGGCGTCACCGCCGCCGCTCCAATGGCCGTTGCCGCGCCCGGCGCACCGGCCGCGGGCGGCGACGGCGCGGCCGCGGCCGAGGAGAAGTCCGCGTTCGACGTCGTGCTCTCCGGTGCGGGGGACAAGAAGATCCAGGTGATCAAGGTCGTCCGGGCGATCACGGGCCTGGGCCTGAAGGAGGCCAAGGATCTCGTCGACGGCGCGCCCAATCCCGTCAAGGAGGGCGTCGCGCAGGACGAGGCCGACCAGATCAAGGCCCAGCTCGAGGAAGCAGGAGCCGCGGTCGAGGTCAAGTAGCGCGACCTCACACGAGCTTCGAAGGGCCGCGGGAGCGGCCCTTCGACGTTCAAACCCGCGTTTGTAAGCCGGCGGTAAGGGTTCCTCCCCCGTCTCAGGGATTTCCGCGACCACGCCGCAGGACGGCGCCGAAAACCCCGTCAGTTGGGCGTAACCCCACCCCCCAGACGGAGGTAACCCACATGCGGTTCAGGATTCTCGTGCTCGCGCTGGTCTCGGCGCTCGTCGTGGTCTCCGCGGCGGTCGCCAAGGACCATCCGGGCAAAGGCCCGAAGCCGAAGAGCGGTCCCGGCTGCAAGCCGGCGGCGACGGTCATGCTCGCTGGCACGCTTGCGGCCGACGTCGACCCGCAGGACGGCGACACCTCGTTCGTCCTGACGGTGAAGCAGTCGAACCGCCACGGCCGCGCCTACAAGGCGGCGGGCACGGCGACGATCCTCGTCGACGCCAAGACGCGCGTGCGGCGGCAGGGCGCCAAGACCCTCGGCGCGCTCGCGCCGAACGACCGCGTCCACGTGACGGCGAAGGCCTGCAAGGCCGACCTGAAGGGCGGCGGCATGCCGGACCTGACGGCGCGCAAGATCGGCGCGCATCCGGTGGCCGCGGCCGAAGAGCCGAGCTCCTAGCTCTCGGCACCAGCAACAGCGACAGGAGGCGTCCGAAAGGGCGCCTCTGGCGCTTCTGGGAGCGAGCCTTTATAGTTCCGGGGGTCAAGCCGGCGCCATCGGTCGCCGCGGCTTGCGCCGCAGCCTCTCCGTTCGCTATTCTTGGCGGTTCCGCGCCGACGTTCGCCTGTCCGCATTTCGAAGTTCATCTCATAGCCGTTAAGGGAGGCACCCAGACTTGACCACCCGGGTCGCTGCGCCTCGCGCGCGCAAGAGCTTTTCACGTCTCAAGCACGTACTCGACCTTCCCAACCTGATCGACATCCAGAAGGCCTCGTTCCAGTGGTTCCTGGACGAGGGCCTGCGGGAGACGATCGACGACATCTCGCCGATCGAGGACTACACCGGCTCGCTCGCCGTCGAGTTCGGCGACTACCTGTTCGGCCAGCCGCAGTTCTCGATCAAGGAATGCCGTGAGAAGGACCTGACCTACCAGGCTCCGCTCTCGATGACGGTCCGCTTCGTCAACAAGGAGACGGGCGAGATCCGCGAGCAGACGGTCTTCATGGGGGACTTCCCGATGATGACCGAGTGGGGCACGTTCATCATCAACGGCACCGAGCGCGTGATCGTCACGCAG
>JBJMJY010000075.1:0-4187 GCA_045806105.1 Gaiellaceae bacterium
GTCGCGCAGCGGCTTCGGCCGGCTGTGACGCTTGACGACGTTCAGGTTCTCGACGACCACCCGCCGCTCACGCGGGCGGGCGTCGAGCACGCGGCCCTGCTTGCCGCGGTCCTTGCCCGAGAGCAGGTGCACGAGGTCGCCCTTGCGCACGCGCATCTTGTGAGCCATCAAAGCACCTCCGGGGCTAGCGACACGATCTTCATGAAGTTCTTCTCGCGCAGCTCGCGCGCGACCGGGCCGAAGATCCGGGTGCCGCGCGGGTTGCGGGCACTGTCGATCAGCACCGCCGCGTTCTCGTCGAAGGCGATCGAGGTGCCGTCGTTGCGTCCGAACGGCTTGCGCGTCCGGACCACGACGGCTTGCACGACCTCGCCCTTCTTCACGGCGCCCTGCGGGCTCGCCGTCTTCACGGTGGCCGTGATCACGTCGCCCACACGCGCGTAGCGGCGCTTCGAGCCGCCCTTGACGCGGATGCAAAGGATCTCGCGCGCGCCCGTGTTGTCTGCCACGCGCAGCCGTGATTCCTGCTGGATCACTTGGCCTCCTGGAGCACTTCGGCAAGCCGCCAGTTCTTGTTCTTCGAGAGCGGCCGCGTCTCGACGATCCGCACGAGGTCCCCGACCTTCGCCGAGTTCTGCTCGTCGTGGGCGTGGAACTTCGTCGAGCGGCGCACGACCTTCTTGTACCTCGGGTGCGCCTTCGCCATGTCGACCTTGACCACGATCGTCTTGTCCATCCCGTCCGAGACGACGACGCCGCGGCGCTCCTGGCGGCGGCCGCGCGCGTGGTCCGGCTTCGGCAGCCGGACGATCGGGCGGCGCTGCGCCGGGCGCTCGCGCTTCGGCTTGGCGTGCTGGTGGCGCTGCGAGCGCGGCAAGCGCTTCCGCTTCGGCTTCGCGGTCGGCTGGGCGGGAGCGGCCTCGGTCGCCTCGGCCTCTACCGCAGGCGCTTCGGCAACGGCCTCCTCGGCCACAGGCTCTTCGGCCACAGGCTCTTCCGCCGTAGGCTCTTCCGCCGCAGGCTCGTCGGCTGCAGGCTCCTCGGCCGCGGGCTCCTCGACGGGCACCTCGCCCTCCGGCTGCTCGGCGGCCTCGGCCACGGGCTCCGACTCGGGCGCCGGCTCTTCGGCCACGGGCGTCTCCTCGGCCTCGGGTGCGACCTCCTCCTCGGCAGGGACCTCCGCCACCGGCTCCTCGGCCGGCGCCTCGGTCTCCTCGACCTCGGGAGTGGTGTCCTCTGCGGCCTCGGTGTCCTTTTTCTTGGTCTTCTTCTCGTCAGCCATTGGTCTCTCTCAGTAGCCCTGCCTCGCGCTCGTTGCGAACGGTCAGGATGCGGGCGATCTCGCGCTTCGCGAGCTTCAGCCGCGCGGGGTTCTCGAGTGCCCCGGTCGCGGACTGGAAGCGCAGGTTGAACAACTCCTGGCGGGTGTCGGCGAGCCGGTTGTCCAGCTCCTCGTCGGTCAGGTCGCGTAGCTCTCTAGCTCGCAAACAGATCCGCCTCCCTCGTGACGACCTTGGTCTTGATCGGCAGCTTCCGGCCGGCGAGCCGGAGCGCGTCCTTCGCGAGCACCTCGTCGACGCCGGCCAGCTCGAACATCACGCGACCGGGCTTCACGACGGCGACCCAGTGCTCGGGCGCGCCCTTGCCGGAGCCCATCCGCGTCTCGGCCGGCTTCTGCGTCACCGGCTTGTCGGGGAAGACGTTGATCCACACCTTCCCGCCACGGCGGATCTTGCGGGTCATCGCGATCCGCGCGGCCTCGATCTGCCGGTTCGTCACCCAGCCGGCCTCGAGCGCCTTCAGGCCGAAGTCGCCCGCCTGCACGGTCGTCTGGCCCTTCGAGACGCCGCGCCGGCGGCCTCGCTGGTACTTGCGGAACTTCGTCTTCTTCGGGAGGAGCACCTACGTCCTGCCCTTCTTGCTCGGCTTGCTCCCGGTGCCCTCGCCTTTCTTCGTCTCGGCGGCGGGGTCGCCGGACTGCTCGAGCTTCGTCGGGTCCTCGACCTGCTGCTTGGGCGTCGTCGTGTCGGGCGCGTCGGCAACGGGCTGCGGGACAGCCTGCGTCTCGGGCTCGACCGGCGGCTGCTCGCGGCCCTCGGCCGAGGTCGCCGCCTCGTCGGTGCGCGGACGCTCGACGTTCTCCTGGGCGCGTGGGCGTCCTCGGCCGCCGCCGGGGCGGCGCGGACCCCCAGGCCCGCCCTTGCGCCGCTGGCGCACGGGGCCGAGCCCTTCGCGGTCGGGACCGCGGCCGCGGCCGCCCTCGCGCGAGGCGCCGAGGCCCTCGGCGGTGCCGCCGCGGCGGCGAGCCTGATCCTGGTCGCCGAGGCGCGAGTCGCGCTGCGTAACGCCCTCGTACCCCTCGGGCATGATCTCGCCCTTGTTGATCCACACCTTCACGCCGATGCGGCCGTAGGTCGTCTTCGCCTCGGCGAAGCCGTAATCGATGTCGGCGCGGATCGTGTGCAGCGGGACGCGACCCTCGGAGTAGGTCTCCGAGCGGCTCATCTCGGTGCCGGCCAGACGGCCGCCGCACTGCACCTTCACTCCCTGTGCGCCCGAACGGATCGCGGAGGCGAGCGAGCGCTTCATCGCGCGGCGGAAGCTGACGCGGTTCTGCAGCTGCTCGGCGATCGACTGCGCGACAAGCTTGGCGTCGAGCTCGGGACGCTTGATCTCATTGATGTTGATGTGCACGGCCTTGTTGGTCATGCCGTGGATGTCCTTGCGCAGCGCGTCGACCTCGACGCCGGACTTGCCGATCACGATCCCCGGCCGCGCCGTGTAGATGTCGATCGTGATCCGCTGCGCGTCCTTGCGGATGAGGATGTCGGACAGCCCGGCGTGCTCGAGCTTGCCGTAGATGTGGTCGCGGATCTTGATGTCCTCGAGCAGGTACGCCGGGAACTCCTTCGCTCCCGTGTACCAATTCGACTTCCAGTCGTGGATGACGCCGACCCGCAGGCCGCCGGGATGGATCTTCTGGCCCATCTAGGCTTCCGCCTCCTCAGTCTTCTTCGGCTTCGCCGGCGCCTTCTTCTTTGGCGCCGCCTTCGTCTTCGGTTCCTCGGCCTTCGGTTCGTCCTTCGGCTCCTCCGCCTTCGGCGCGGGCTCGGGCGCGCCCTCGACCGGCGTCAGCCGGACCGTGATGTGGCAGGTCGGCTTCCGGATCCTGGCGGCGCGGCCGCGCGCGCGGGCGCGCCAGCGCTTCATCACCGGGCCCTCGTCCACGAACGCCGCCGAGACGATCAGGTCGTCCCCGGCGAGGTTGTGGTTCGCCTCCGCGTTGGCGACGGCAGAGCTCAGCACCTTCTCGATCTCGCGCGCGGCGGCGCGCTGCGTGAACGCGAGCACCGTGCGGGCCTCCGGCACCGAGCGGCCGCGGATGTGGTCCACGACGAGCCGCGCCTTGCGGGGCGACATGCGCACCCACTTGGCCACGGCCTGGACCTCCTGGCGCTCGACGGTGGCCATGTCTAGCGCTTCACCTCGGACTTGCGGTCGCCGGAATGGCCGCGGAAGGTGCGCGTCGGGGCGAACTCCCCCAGCTTGTGGCCGACCATCTGCTCGGTGATGAAGACGGGCACGTGCTTGCGACCGTCGTGGACGGCGATCGTGTGCCCGACCATCTCCGGAAAGATCGTCGAGGAGCGCGACCAGGTCCGGATCATCTGCTTCGACCCGGTGTCGTTCATCGCGCTGATGCGACTCAACAGCCGCTCCTCCACGAACGGCCCCTTCTTGGAACTGCGGCTCACCTCTTCTCCTTCCCGCGGCGGCGGCCGCGGACGATCAACTTGTCGGATTCCTTGTGCTTTCTGCGGGTGCGCTTCCCGAGCGTCGGGACGCCCCACGGGGTGACCGGGTGACGGCCGCCCTTGGACTTCCCCTCGCCGCCACCGTGCGGGTGGTCGACCGGGTTCATCGCCGAGCCGCGCACCGTCGGGCGCTTGCCCAGCCAGCGGCTACGGCCCGCCTTGCCGCCCGTGATGTTGCCGTGCTCGACGTTGCCGACCTGCCCGACGGTCGCGCGGCAGGTGAGCAGCACGCGGCGCATCTCGCCCGAGGGGAGACGCAGCGTCGCGTAGCCGCCGTCCTTGGCGACCAGCTGGACGCCCGAGCCGGCGGAGCGCGCCATCTGACCGCCCTTGCCCGGCTGCAGCTCGACGTTGTGCACGAGGGTGCCGGTC
>JBJMJY010000076.1:0-8656 GCA_045806105.1 Gaiellaceae bacterium
TGCACATGGAGCTGCCGTATTCCGTCGATGAGCTCCGCGCGGCGTGCCACGAGCTGATCGGCGTGAACGGTCTGCCCGAGTGCTACCTGCGCCCGATCGCCTTCTTCGGCTACGGCGAGCTCGGCGTCTCCGCGATGGGCAACCCCGTCGACGTGGTGATCATGAGCTGGCCGTGGGGCGCCTACCTGGGCGAGGACGGCCTCAAGAACGGCATCAGCGCGAAGATCTCCAGCTGGGAGCGCATCGGGCCGAACGTGATCCCGCACGTTGCCAAGGCGACCGGCGTCTACCTCAACTCGATGCTCGCCGTGACGGAGGCGAACCGCGCCGGCTACGACGAGGCGATCCTGCTCACGGGCGAAGGCTTCGACGCCGACGGCTCCGGCGAGAACGTCTTCATCGTCAAGGACGGCGAGCTGTACACGCCCGATCTTGCGACGTCGATCCTGCCCGGCATCACGCGCGACACCGTCATCCAGATCGCGCAGGACCTCGGCTACACCGTGCACGAAAAGTCGCTGATCCGCTCCGACCTGTACCTGGCGGACGAGGCGTTCATGACCGGCACCGCTGCGGAGGTGACGCCACTGCGCGCCGTCGACGACATCGAGATCGGGGTAGGCCCGATCACGCTCGAGATTCAGGAGGCCTACCTGGACACCGCGCGCGGGCGCAGCGAGCGCTGGGCTCAGTGGCTCGAGTACGCCACGCCGGCGCCCGCCGAGGCTTGAGCACCGGTCTCCGCGAGATACCGCTCGCCAGACCGCTTCTCGACGAGCGGGAGGAGGAGCTTGTCCTGGAGGTGCTCCGCTCCGGGCGGCTCTCGCTCGGGCCGACGATCGACCGGTTCGAGGAGCTGCTGGCGGAGCGGATCGGCGCGCCGTACGTTGCGGCGGTCTCGAGCGGCACGGCGGGGCTGCACCTGCTCGCGCGGATCGCGGGGCTGGGCCCGGGGGACGAGGCGATCACCTCGCCGATCTCTTTCGCTGCGTCGGCGAACTGCTTCATCTTCGAAGGCGCCACGCCGGTCTTCGCCGACGTCGACCCTCGGACGCTGAATCTCTACCCCCCCGCGTTGGAGGCTGCGATCACACCGCGGACGAAGGCCGTCGTCGTGGTGGACATGTTCGGCTACCCGTGCGAGCTGGACGAGGTCCGGGCGATCTGCTCGCGCCACGGGCTCGCGTTGATCGAGGACGCGGCCGAGGCTCTGGGCGCGGAGTACAAGGGCCGGCCGGTCGGTTCGCAGGGCCCGTCGGGCGTGTTCGGCTTCTACCCGAACAAGCAGCTGGCAACCGGCGAGGGCGGCGTCGTCTTCACGCACTCCGAGGAGGAGTGGCAGCTTGTCCGGAGCCTGCGCAACCAGGGCCGCGACTACGCGGGTGGTGCGTGGTTCCACCACGCGCGCGTCGGCTTCAACTACCGCTGGACCGACGTGCAGGCGGCGATCGGCATTGCACAGCTCGAGAAGCTCGATCGGCTACTCGAGCTGCGGGCCGCCGCCGCGGCGCGGTACCGGCGGTTGCTGGACGGCGTGGAGGTCGAGCTCTTGTGCGAGGACGACGCGGATCACCGGCGGTCGTGGTTCGTCTACGTCGTCGCGTTGCCGAGCGGCGTGGACCGAGCCCGGGTGATGGCAGAGCTGCGCTCGCAGGGAATCGGTACGGCGGAGTACGTGCCGTGCGTGCACCTGCAGCCGTACATGCGCGAGGCGTACGGCTTCGCGGAGGGCACGTGCCCGGTCGCAGAGGACGTAGCGGCGCGGACGCTGGCGCTGCCGTTCTACCCGCAGCTCGAGGCCGAGGACCAGGAGCGCGTGGTCGAGACGCTCCGTGCGGCGCTGTAGGCGGCCCTCGGGACGAACCGACGCACATTCGGCACGCCCACGTCACAGACACGGACGCTCTTTCCCGGTAGCGTCGCTCCCGAGGGAGGCGGGCCGTCAACCCCTCCCAGGGTGGGGGTCTGGGTTCTCGCGCACGCGCGCGTGAACATTCCGCTCCCGGCGGTCACGTCTCGCCCGCGGGGGATAATCCGAGCATGGCGGACGGCAACCGGATGGTCTTCCTCGGCTTCGGCAAGTACGCGCGCGCGGACAAGATCTACGCGATCGAGCCGATCCGGGACGAGCGCCGCGGTCACGGCCGGCGCACGCTGGTCTGGGTCGAGGGCGTGACCGAGCCGATCGTCGCCTCCCGTACCGAGCGCACGATCCTCGCCGACATGGGCCAGGAGCAGGCGCTCGGCAAGCCGCTCCTCGACGACGCGCTCGATCTCGCGCAGCGCCTGGCCGAGCAGTCGCAGAGCGGCCGCGTCGACCTCGCCGACCTCGGCCGCCGCGCGCGCCGCCTGCTCGAGGCGTCGGCCCGGCCCGATGAGGCCGACAAGCTCTTCTAGGGCGACGCGTCGTGCGCACGGTGCCACTGGTAGCGACCTGCCGCCTCAGACGGACGCACGAGCAACGCTCACGCGTCCTGATGTCGGCATCGCAAGCGACGCCCTAGCTTGGAACCGGCGGAGATCCGCGAGCCGGGGCTTCTGCGCCGCCTGGCGATCGACGTCGGCCCGCTGCGGCGCTATCCCGCCTTTCGACGCCTCTTCGTCGGCCAGACGATCTCGATCTTCGGCAGCGAGGTCGCCGCTGTCGCCGCGCCGTACCAGCTCTACCAGCTGACGCACTCGACGCTGCAGGTCGGCCTCCTATCGATCTGCGAGCTCGTGCCGCTGCTGACGCTGACGATCGTCGGCGGCGCGATCGCGGACGCCGTCGACCGGCGGCGCATGCTGCTCGTGACCGAGGTGCTGCTGGCGCTCGTCGCGCTGGGCTTCGCCTTCAACGCGAGCCTCGACGAGCCGCGCGTCTGGGCGATCTACGTCCTCGTCACGCTGGCGATGTCGGTCTTCTCGCTCGGGGTCGCCGGGATGAGCACGGTCATCCCGCGCCTCGTCCAGCCGCACGAGCTCGCGGCGGCGAACGCGATCGAGAACGTCTACGGGAGTACGACGAACGTCGCCGGCCCGGCCCTCGGGGGTGTCCTGATCGCGGTGCTCGGGCTGAAGGGCGCGTATCTCCTCGACTCCGCGACCTTCGCCGCCTCGCTGTGGTCGGTCTGGCGTCTGCCCGCGCTGCCCGCGGCACATGATGCCGAGCGACCGAGCCGGCGGACGATCGCAGAGGGGTTCCGCTTCGTGAAGCAGAAGAAGGTGCTGCTCGGGATGTTCCTCGCCGACTCGAACGCGATGGTGTTCGGGATGCCGCGCGCGCTCTTCCCGGCGCTCGCGCTCGAGCGGTTCCACGGCGGCGCGGGCATCCTCGGTTTGATGTACGCCGCGCCGTACGCGGGCGCGCTCACCGCCTCGCTGCTCTCCGGCTGGATCGGCCACGTCAGGCGCCAGGGCCTGATCGTTGCGATCGCAGCCGCCCTCTGGGGAGTCGCGATCGCGGCGTTCGGGTTCGCCGACTCGCTCTGGCTCGCGCTGCTCCTGCTCGCTGCGGCCGGTGCCGCGGACAACGTCAGCGCGGTCCTGCGCGGGACGATCCTCTGGACCGTGACCCCCGACGAGCTCCGAGGCCGCGTCTCCGGGATCGAGTTCGCGCAGGTCGCCGCGACGCCGGCGATCGGCAACGTCGAGGCCGGGCTCGTCGCGTCGTTGACGAGCCTCCGCTTCTCGATCGTCTCGGGCGGCCTCCTCTGCGTCGTCGGTACCGTCCTGATCGCCCTTGCCGTCCCAGCCCTCACGCGCTACGACTCCCGCGCTCCCGGCTGACCTCTTCGCCCGCAGCGTCCACGAGGTTGCGCCCGAGCTGATCGGCGTGACGCTGCTCGTGGAAGGCGTGGGGGGCCGCATCGTCGAGCTCGAGGCCTACGACCACGAGGATCCGGCGAGCCACGGCTACGGCGGCCGGACCCAGCGCAACGCGGCGATGTTCGGCCCGCCTGGGCATGCGTACGTGTACCGCTCCTATGGCATCCACTGGTGCCTGAACCTCGTCTGCGAAGCTGAGGGCGTGGCCAACGCGGTCCTCGTACGGGCGCTCGAGCCGACGCACGGCCTCGACGCGATGCGACAGCGCCGAGGCGTGGACGATCCGCGGCTCCTCTGTAGCGGGCCCGGCCGGCTCTGCCAGGCCCTCGGGGTCACGCGCGAGCATGACGGTCTGCCGCTCGATCGCCCGCCGTTCGAGCTCCGGGAACGTGACCGTCCGGTCGAGGTGATCGCGGGCCTCCGCGTCGGCATCACCCGCGCCGCGGAACTGCCGTGGCGGTACGCCGAGGCCGGCTCGCGCTTTCTCAGCCGCGCCTTACGACCAGCTTGACCAGGAGGCCGCGCTTCGACGCCACGCCCCAGTGCGGGGTCTGCGCGATCACCTTCGCCGCCGGCGACGGACTGCCGTTGACCTCCCACTTCAGGCGGTAGCGCTCGAGGCGCGCCTGCGCCCGCCCGAGCCGTAGCCCCACGACCCTCGGCACGGCGCCCTGCAGCGCCTTCGGCAGCACGAGCGTCACGTTGTCGTACGACGAGAGCGTTCCCCTCGCCGGGATCTGGCGGACGACGACGCCGAGCTTCTGCAGCGGCCGGGCCGGCTCGTAGACGTAGGTCGACCGCAGCGGCTGCGCAGCAAGATGGGCGTTCGCCTCCGCGACCGTCTGCCCGACCACGTGCGGAACAGCCACCTCGTTGACCTTGCAGTTCGCCGTCCGCGCCGGCCGCTCGCCGGCGAAGTAGAGGAGCGCCTTCGTGTTGTGGCAGTTGCCGTTGTCCAGCTCGAGCTGGCCGTCGCGGTAGACGACGTTCCGCGGCACCGAGTAGGGCAGCGAGATCCCCGGGAAGTCCTGCGGCGGCTCGTGCAGGTACCGGAGGGCGCGCTCCATGAACGTCTTCCAGATGAGCGCGGGGAAGGTTCCGCCCGCGACGGGATCGCCGTTGTACTCGCTCAGCATCGGCCGGAGCGTCGTCGGGTAGCCGACCCACACCGCGGCCACGAGCTGTGGCGTGTACCCGACGAACCACGCGTCGCCGTAGTTCTCGGTCGTCCCGGTCTTGCCGGCGACGGGGCGGCCGTCCGAGAGCTGGGCGTGCTTGCCGGTGCCCGCGCGCACGACGCCTTGCAGGAGCGACGTGACGAGCGCGGCGGTGTTGGCCGTCAGGACGGGCCGGCGGATGGGCCTGTTGTTGTCGACCAGCCGCTTGGCGTCGTTGCGCACCGTCGAGATCGCTCGCGGCCGGTTGCCGAACGACGCGCCGTCGATGCGCCTCCCGCCGTTTGCGAAGGCGGAGAACGCGCGCGCCATCTCGAGCGGGTTCACGGCTTCGGCGCCGAGGCCGATTGCGAAATAGCTCTTCAGCGGGCTCGTGATCCCGAGTCGCCGCGCCGTGCGCACGATCCCCGGCGGCCCGACGAGCTGCGTCAGCTGCGCGAAGACGGTGTTGTCGGAGAACTCCGTCGCGGTCGCGAGCGAGATGCGGCCGAGGTCGGAGTTCTCGTAGTTGTGCACCGACCAGACCTTGTCGCCGAGCGGGATCTCCACCGGCCCCGACTCGAACTCCGAGTCGGGCGAGATCCCGTCCTTCAGCGCGGTCGCAAGCACGAACGGCTTGAACGACGAGCCCGGCTGCCGCTCGCCCTGGACGGCGAGGTTGAACTGGCTCTTGCGGTAGTTGTTGCCGCCGATCATCGCCAGCACGTCGCCGTCGCGCGGGTCGACGGCCACAAGCGCTGCCGACGGCCCGTTCGGGTTGGTCAGCCACTTCGTGATCGCCTGCCGCGCGAAGCGCTGGACGTTCAGGTCGATCGTGGTGGTCACGCGCAGGCCGCCGCCGAATACGCGGCCGGAGCCGTAACGATCGATCAGCTGCTGCTCGACGTAGTTCGTGAAGTACGGCGCCGGCCCGCGCTGGCCCGAGAGGTGCACGTCGTCCGGCCGCGGAAGCTTCGCCCGGCTTGCGTTGGCGTACTGCGCGTACGTGATGTCGCCCTGGTCCAGCAGCGCCTTCAGCACCGTGTTCCGCCGCTCGCGCGCGGCCGTCGGATTCGTCACGGGGTCGTACCGTGAGGGGTCGCTCGGGATGCCGGCGAGCAGTGCCGCCTCGGCCCAGCCGAGCTCGTGGGCGCCGTGATGGAAGTACGTCAGTGCCGCCTGTTGCACCCCGTAGGCGCCGTTCCCGAAGTAGATCGTGTTCAGGTAGGCCGTCAGGATCCGGTCCTTCGACCAGCGCTGCTCGAGCTGCCACGCGAGTGCCGCCTCCTTCAGCTTTCGCGCGATCGAGCGCTGGTTCTCGGTGTACGTGTTCTTGACGAACTGCTGCGTGATCGTCGAGCCGCCCTCGACCACGGCCTTGTGCCGGACGTCCTGGATGACCGCGCGGAAGATGCCGTGGATGTCGACGCCGCGGTGCTCGTAGAAGCGCTTGTCCTCGATCGCGACGATCGCCAGCTTCATCCGATCCGAGATGTCCTTGGACGGGACGAGGATGCGGCTCTGCTTGCCGCGCAGCACGGCGAGGACGCGCTGGCCCTTGCGGTCGTAGATGTAGCCGTCGACCTCGCGCGCCTGCAGCCGGGCGGGATCGAGCGACGGGATCTCGCTCGCTACGGAGGTCACCAGCCCGAAGGTGAACGAGAGCGTCCCGAGCACGAAAAGGATCAGGAGGAGGGCGAGCAGGCGCAGCTTGCGAATCCTGCGCCGCGGCCTGGAAGCCGCCGGCTTTCGGGCGATGCGCGGCACGAGAAGTCGCAGATTGTAACGGTAGACTCGCCGCGAGAATGGGCCTTTCTGAGTTAACTCGTAACGCCGTTCACGTGCTGCCCGAGGGCGGCCTCGAGGAGAAGCTGAAGCTCGGCCGTCCGCTGCGCGTGAAGCTCGGCATCGACGTGACCTCGCCCGACATCCACGTCGGCCGCGGGATCCCGCTGCAGCGGATGCGGGCCTTCCAGGACGAGGGTCACACGGGCGTGCTGATCGTCGGCGACTACACCACGCGCATCGGCGATCCCTCCGGGCGGTCGGCCGAGCGGCCGGTGTTGAGCGACGAGGAGATCGAGCGCAACGCCCAGACCTACCTCGACCAGGCGATGGTGATCCTCGTTCCCGAGCGCACGGAGGTGCGCCACAACGGCGAGTGGCTCTCCAAGCTGTCATACGCCGAGGTCGTCCGGCTCGCACGCACGATCACGGTCGCGCGCATGCTCGAGCGGGACGACTTCGCCAACCGCTACGCCGCCGGCGAGCCGATCTCGGTCTCGGAGCTGCTCTACCCGCTGATGCAGGCGTACGACTCGGTCGCGATCGAGGCCGACGTCGAGCTCGGCGGCACCGACCAGCTCTACAACCTGCTCGCGGGCCGCGACGTAATGGAGGCGTACGGGCTCGAGCCGCAGGTCGTCCTGACGACGCCCCTGCTGCTCTCGTGGGACGGCGAGAAGATGAGCTCGTCGGTCGGGAACAACATCCCGCTGACCGCACCGCCGGAGGAGATGTTCGGCCGGACGATGCGCGTTCCCGACGAGCTGCTGCCGGAGTGGTACCGACTCGTCCGGGAGCGTGAGCTCCCGGCGGACGCGGCGCCGATGGACGCCAAGCTCGCGCTGGCACGCTTCGTCGTCGCCCGCTCCTGGGGCGAGGAACCCGCGAGCGAGGCGGAGGAGCATTTCACGCGCGTGGTCCGCGAGGGCCAGGCTCCCGAGGAGGTTCCCCAGGCGGAGCTTCCCCAGGGCGATCCCGTACACCTCCCGGCGCTGCTGGTCGGGGAGCTCGGCCTCGGCTCGACGAGCGAGGCGCGGCGCCTGATCTCGCAGGGCGGAGTGCGCGTCGAGGGCGAGGTCGTGACCGATCTCGACGTGCCGCGCGAAAGGCTCGCCGGAGCGCTTGTTCAAGCGGGAAAGAGGCGCTTCGTCCGCTTCCTGCCGGCTTGACACGAAGCACCCGGCTTTGCGCTATCATGCGCAGGTCGCTCGGAAGGGCGGCGTGTAGGACGGTCCCTGTCCCTCGACCAGGAGCGCCTTCGGACGCGAGACGGATACGACGGAGATCCGCAGCAACGGAGGCCTCTGGCGCGAGTCGGAGGCTTTTTTACGCGCCGGCCGCCACGGCGCCGGTCTTTGAAAACTCAGCAGTGCGAATACGCCGAGACCTCACGTCCTTGGACGTGAGGCCTTAAGAACCCGTCACCCCTGCCTCGGTAGGGGAGACACTTTGAGCACAAGCTCGAAGTGAACAGCTTGCCTTCTTTGGAAGGCAAACCATCTTCACGGAGAGTTTGATCCTGGCTCAGGACGAACGCTGGCGGCGCGCTTAACACATGCAAGTCGAGCGAGAACCCAGGCTTCGGCCTGGGGGAAAGCGGCGAACGGGTGAGTATCACGTGGGTAATCTGCCCTCGACATCGGGATAGCCCGGGGAAACCCGGATTAATACCGAATGGCCCAACAGCTCTTCGGAGCGGTTGGAAAAGGTAGCTTCGGCCTCCGGTCGAGGAGGAGCTCGCGGCGGATTAGCTTGTTGGTGAGGTAACGGCTCACCAAGGCTCCGATCCGTAGCTGGTCTGAGAGGACGATCAGCCACACTGGGACTGAGACACGGCCCAGACTCCTACGGGAGGCAGCAGTGGGGAATCTTGCGCAATGGGCGAAAGCCTGACGCAGCGACGCCGCGTG
>JBJMJY010000077.1:0-31313 GCA_045806105.1 Gaiellaceae bacterium
TGTTGCCCGCGTCCTCGACCACGAACAGGAGCGACTCGCCTGCCCAGACCGGCTCGCGGACCGGCGGGTAGGGCGCGCAGTTGAGGTCGAGCGAGGTCGTCAGGAGGCGGTTCTCGCCGGTGGCCGCGTCGACCACGGCGATCTGGCCGTGACGCGGGAAATCGAAGCCGCCGGGACTGAACCGGCATGCGATCTGCGAGCCGTCCGGCGACCAGGAGGGCGCTTCGAAACAGGCCTCCCCCTTCGTCAGCTGCTCGGGCTCACCGCCGTTCGGGTCGACCAGGTACACGTGGTGGACGCGTTCGATGTCCCAGTCCTCGTGGCGGGCCGACGTGAACGCGATCCTGCTTCCGTCCGGCGACCAGGCAGGGCTCCCGTCTTCGAAGTCGCCCTCCGTGAGCTGGCTCGGCGGCTCCGAGCCGTCGGCCGGGACGACGAACAGGTGGCGCCGCCGGTCGCCCGTCCAGCCTTCGCTGTCGAACTTGAACTGCAGGCGCGAGAACCTGCGGGGCCGCCGGCGCTTCTCGTCTTCCTCTTCGTACTCGGGGTCCCGGACGCGCGCCGAGAACGCGAGCCGCTGCCCGTCCGGCGACCACGCGACCTCGCTCACGTCCTCGTCGAGCTCGGTCAGCTGCACCGGCTCGCCGCCTGAGACCGGAATCACGTAGAGCTGCTTCGCTTTTACCTTCTCGTCGCGGTTGGAGACGAACGCGATCCGGCTGCCGTCGGGGGACCAGCGCGGCGCCAGATCCTGCTTCGGCCCGGCCGTCAGCCGCCTCGGCGCTTCCGAGCCGTCGACCGGAACGAGCCAGATCGATGCGGTGTAGTCGTTCTTCTCCTCGTCGAGCCCGATCGCAACGAACGCGACCATGCGTCCGTCCGGCGAGACGCGAGGGTCGTCGGCCCAGGCGAGGTGGTAGAGATCGTCGGGCTTCACGCACCGCGGACTAAAGCAGAGAGCGATCATCGGGTCTTACATCGCAATGCGAACCGTTTAAGCTGACGCCGCTCGGAAACGAAGGGAGCCATGAGCGTCGGAGAGGCGATCGGCCGCTGGCCGGTGCTTCGGCAGTTGCGGGAGGGCGACCCGCTCGGCCTCGGGCGGGCGGCCCGGTCGCAGCGGTCGGAGGGCCTGAAGCCGCGGACCGATGGCGCCGAGCACGTCGTCCAGTCGATCTGCCCCTACTGCGCGGTCGGCTGCGGCCAGCTCGTCTACGTCCAGGACGGTGAGGTCAGCCACATCGAGGGCGACCCGGCGAGCCCGATCTCACGAGGCCGCCTCTGCCCCAAGGGCCAGGCGTCGAAGTCGTACGTCCAGAGCCCGCTGCGCGAGTACAAGGTCAAGTACCGCCGGCCGTACGGTACGCGCTGGGAGGAGCTCTCGCTCGACGAGGCGATGGAGATGATTGCCGAGCGGATCCTCGAGACGCGCGCGCAGAGCTGGGAGGAGCAGACGCCCGACGGCGCGCCCGCGAACCGCACGATGGCGATCGGCAACCTCGGCGGTGCGACGCTCGACAACGAGGAGAACTACCTGATCAAGAAGCTGTGCGTCGCGCTCGGGATCGTCCAGGTCGAGAACCAGGCCCGCATATGACACAGCTCGACGGTCCCCGGTCTGGGGACCTCGTTCGGACGAGGCGGGGCGACGGGCTTCCAGCAGGATCTCCAGAACTCCGACTGCATCGTGATCATGGGCTCGAACATGGCCGAGAACCACCCGGTCGGGTTCCAGTGGGTGCTGGACGCCAGGGAGCGCGGCGCGCAGGTGATCCACGTCGACCCGCGCTTCACGCGCACGAGCGCGATGGCGACGAAGTGGGTCGGGATCCGCGCCGGTAGCGACATCGCCTTCCTCGGCGGGATCGTCAACTACATCCTCGAGCACGACCTCCACTTCGAGGAGTACGTGAAGCACTACACGAACGCCCCCGTGATCGTCAGCGAGCGCTTCGCCGACACCGAGGACCTCGACGGGCTCTTCTCGGGCTGGGATCCCGAGCAGGGGCAGTACGACACCACCACGTGGCAGTACGCCGGGCTGGAGGTGCACGGCTCCGCCGGCCAGCGCGAGACCAAGACGCGCGGGGAGCAGTCGGGTCACGGCGGGCACGGCGGTGGGCTCGAGCACGGCGAGCCGCCCGAGGAGGACCTGACGCTGCAGCATCCGCGCTGCGTCTTCCAGCTCCTGAAGAAGCACTACCGCCGCTACACGCCCGAGTTCGTCGCCGAGACCTGCGGGTGCAGCGTCGAGGACTTCCTCCACGTTGCGAAGGCGCTGACCGAGAGCTCGGGGCCGGAGAAGACCGGCGCCTTCTGCTACGCCGTCGGCTGGACGCAGCACACCGTCGGCGTCCAGTACATCCGCACCGCGGCGATCGTCCAGCAGCTGCTCGGCAACATGGGCCGGCCGGGCGGCGGGATCATCGCGCTGCGCGGACACGCGTCGATCCAGGGCTCGACGGACATCCCGACGCTCTTCAACATCCTGCCGGGCTACCTGCCGATGCCGCACGCCGAGTTCTACGGCGGCCTCGAACAGTTCATCGAGGCGAACACCTCGCCCACCGGCTGGTGGGGCCACTTCGACGCCTTCTGGGTGAGCCTGATGAAGGCGTACTTCGGCGAGAACGCGACCGCCGACAACGACTGGCTGTTCAGGAAGCTGCCGCGGATCGACGACGACAACTCGGTCTACTGGACGACGCTGCAGATGCTCGACGGCAAGGTCAAGGGCTACCTCCTCGCCGGCGAGAACCCCGCGGTCGGCAACGCGCACTCGAAGCTGCACCGGCTCGCGCTCTCGAAGCTCGACTGGCTGGTCGTCCGCGACGTGGTCGAGATCGAGTCGGCCGCCTTCTGGTACGACAGCCCCGAGATCGAGTCGGGCGAGCTGAAGACCGAGGAGATCCCGACCGAGATCTTCTTCCTCCCGGCCGCGACGCATACCGAGAAGGACGGCTCGTTCACGAACACGCAGCGCCTGCTGCAGTGGCACTGGCAGGCCACGGAGCCGAAGGGCGACTGCCGCTCGGACCTCTGGTTCTACTTTCACCTCGGCCGGCTGCTCAAGCAGAAGCTCGCCGACTCGGGGGAGACCCGCGACGAGCTCCTGAAGGCGCTGCGCTGGGAGTACCCGACGCACTCGCAGATCCAGGAGCCCGACGCAGAGGCGGTGCTCGCCGAGATCAGCGGCTGGGAGATCGCGAGCGGGAAGCACCTCGACGGGTACCCGAAGCTGAAGCCCGACGGCTCGACGGTCTGCGGCTGCTGGATCTACTGCGGCTCGTACAAGGACGGCATCAACCAGACCGCGCGCAAGAAGCCGCACTGGGAGCAGACCTACGTCGCGCCGGAGTGGGCCTGGGCGTGGCCAGCGAACCGGCGCATGCTCTACAACCGCGCCTCCGCCGACCCCGACGGCAAGCCGTGGTCGGAGCGGAAGCAGTACGTCTGGTGGGATCCGGGGGAGGGCAAATGGACCGGCCTCGACGTGCCCGACTTCGAGGAGGACAAGGCGCCGAGCTACCTCCCGGCCGACGATGCGAAGGCCGAGCAGGCCATCGCCGGCGACCACCCGTTCATCATGCAGGCCGACGGGCGCAGCTGGATGTTCGTCCCGCAGGGGCTCGAAGACGGGCCGCTGCCGACCCATTACGAGCCGCACGAGTCACCCTTCGAGAACCCGCTCTACTCGCAGCGCGCGAACCCTCGCCGGCAACAGTTCCACCGGCCCGAGAACCCGTACAACCCGGTCGACGGCGAGCCGGGCAGCGAGCTCTACCCGTACGTCGCCACCACCTACCGCCTCACCGAGCACCACACCGCCGGCGGGATGTCGCGCTCCGTCCCCTACCTCGCCGAGCTGCAACCGGCGATGTTCTGCGAGGTCAGCCCGGAGCTCGCCGCCGAGGCGGGGCTGGTACACGGCGGCTGGGCGACGATCTACAGCGCCCGCGGCGCGATCGAGGCGCGCGTGCTCGTCACCGACCGCATCCCGCCGGTCGAGGTGCAGGGCCGCAGGACGCACCAGATCGGGCTGCCGTACCACTGGGGAACGCGCGGTCTCACGACCGGCGGCGCCGCGAACGACCTCTCGTCGGTGGCGCTCGACCCGAACGTCCACATCCAGGAAGTGAAGGCGTTCACGGTCGGGATCAAGCCGGGGCGGCGGCCGCGCGGCAAGGCGCTGACGGAGTTCGTCGCAGGCATCCGCGAGCGCGCCGAGGGGCTGCGCGCGCAGGCTCCGCGGGTCGAGCCGGAGTCGGGGGAGAAGACGGCATGAGCGAGCTCGCGCAACCGACCGGCACTCCGGCCGCCTGGCCCGACACCTACAGCGACGACGCGAAGGAGCGGATGGGCTTCTTCACCGACACCTCGGTCTGCATCGGCTGCAAGGCCTGCGAGGTGGCCTGCAAGGAGTGGAACCTCGTCCCCGAGGACGGCCTCGTCTGGACCGGCGAGTCCTACGACAACACCTCGACGCTCGGCGCCAACACCTGGCGCCACGTCGCCTTCGTCGAGCAGAACGAGCCGCTCCGCGGGGACGGCGACGTCGACGCGCTGCGCTGGCTGATGAGCTCCGACGTCTGCAAGCACTGCACGCACGCGGCCTGCCTCGACGTCTGCCCGACGGGCGCGCTCTTCCGCACCGAGTACGGCACCGTGGTCGTGCAGGAGGACGTCTGCAACGGCTGCGGCTACTGCGTCCCCGCCTGTCCCTTCGGCGTGCTCGACAAGCGGCACATCCCGCGACACTCGGGCGACCCGCCCGCGGAGATCCTCGGCCTCCAGCTCGGCAAGGCCGAGGACGGCCGCGTCTGGAAGTGCACGCTCTGCTACGACCGGCTGAAGGGCGGCCACGAGCCCGCCTGCGCGAAGGCGTGCCCGACCGATTCGATCCAGTTCGGGCCCCTCGACGAGCTGCGCGAGCGCGCTTCGAAGCGGCTGGAGAAGCTGCAGGCGGAGGACTGGAACGGCGCGCGGCTGTACGGCCACGACCCCGAGGACGGGGTCGGCGGCTTCGGCGCCTTCTTCTTGCTGCTCGACGAGCCGGAGGTCTACGGGCTGCCACCCGACCCGGTCGTGACGACCTCCCACCTGGCCGAGATGTGGAAGACGGCCGCGGTCGCCACGGGCGCGCTCGTGCTGGGCGTGGTCGCCGGCTTCGTCGGAGGGTCGCGGTGAGCGTTACACACGTCGGCAGCGAGATGCGCTCCTACTACGGGCGGCCGGTGATCAAGGAGCCGGTCTGGCAGCCGGAGATCCCCTGGTACTTCTTCACCGGCGGACTCGGCGGCGCCTCGTCGGTCTTGAGCCTGATCGCGCGGGTGGCGGGTAACGAGCTCCTGGCGCAGCGAACCATCCAGATCGCATCCGCGGCGGACGCGGTGAGCCCCTTGCTGCTGATCTCCGACCTCGGGCGGCCCGAGCGCTTCCTGAACATGCTGCGCGTCTTCAAGGTGACCTCGCCGATGAGCGTCGGCAGCTGGATCCTCGCGTACTCGAGCGCCGCGAGCTCCGTGTCGGCGTTCCTCCACACGATCGGCCGCCTCCGAGGCGTGGCGGACCTCGCGCGTACGGCTTCTGCGGTCTCGGGAGCGCCCCTCGCCGTCTACACGGCAACGCTGATCTCCGACACGGCGATCCCGGTCTGGCACGAGGCGCGGCGCGAGCTGCCGTTCGTGTTCGGGTCGAGCGCGGTCGCCAGTGCGGGAGCGGCGGCAGCGATCGCGGTGCCACCCGCCCAAGCGGGGCCGGCGCGGCGGCTGGCGGTCGGCGGGGTGCTCGTCGAGAACGCGCTCTTCAAGCTGATGGAGAAGCGGCTCGGCATGATTGGGGAGCCGTACTCGAAGGGCGAGGCCGGCAAGTACAAGCAGGTCGCCCTCGGGTGCACGCTCGGCGGCGCGGCGCTGCTCGCGGGCCTCGGCCGGCGGAGCCGCCTCGCATCGGCAGCCGGCGGTGCGCTGGTGCTCGCGGGCGAGGTCGCCGCCCGCTGGTCGGTCTTCAAGGCGGGCTTCCAGTCCGCGCGCGATCCGAAGTACACCGTCGAGCCCCAGCGGGAGCGCGCTCAGTCGCGAACGGCGCCCGGCTCGGCCGAGGGATCCGTGTAGGCCTCGCCGCCGGGTGGCAGGTCGCTCTCCGGCTTCGGCTCGTGCGGCTGCGGCGTGGGCGAGATCGGCTGCACGGGATGCAGCGCCTCGCCGACCGCGTCGAGCGAGGAGTACTCGCGCCCGGGCAGTGCCTCCAGCAGCGCAAGCGTCGCGGCATCGGCGCTCTCGCCGCGTGCGTACCGCAGCAGCTCGTCCTTCGTCGCCGGTAGCGGCACGCCCTCCAGCAGCACCTGGATCTCCGCGGCCCGGCTGCTCACGCGTGGCTCCTACCCGAGCAGGTGCGGCTGAATCGGCTCCTCGCCCTCGGCCGAGACGCGGTAGGCGCCGGAGCCCGCGCGCGAGCTGACCACCTCGGCCAGCTCGGTGCCGTCGAAGCGGAGCGCGACGCAGTCGTCCGCCGCGAGGCCGGGCGGGAAGCCCTCCCGCACGAGCCGCTGGTAGACCGGCCGCCGCTCGGCCTCGCCGTCGTAGTGCGGGCAGGCGCTGCCGGGCAGGAAGCCGAGCCCGTCGCGCATCCCGTCGAGCTGCGGGCCGAACGAGTCGGTGACGCCGGCCTCGAACCAGCAGATCATCCCCGCGCTCCAACCGGTCAGGACGATGCCGGCCTCCCACGCCTCGCGCAGGATCGCGTCGAAGCCATGCACGCGCCAGATCGCGAGCGCGTTCGCCGTGTTCCCGCCCGAGACGTAGATCACGTCCTGGGAGAGCGCGAGCTCGCGGAGGTCGGGCGGAGGCCACGGGAAGAACGGCAGATGCGAGACCTCTGCTCGCGCGCTGAGCTGCGAGTAGATCGTTAACGTCGACTCGGCGTCGTCGGCGGCCGCCGTCGGGACAAAGAGCACGCGCGGCCGCTCGCGGCCGGCGAGCGAGAGCCAGTAGTCCTCGAGCGGCAGGCGCTCGTCGTCCTCCCAGGAGAGCCCGCCCATGGCGACGATCGTCCGGCTACCCGCGGTGTCAGACACGTGACCGAAGTGTGACGTTCTGTCCACGGCTCCGGAGGGGGAGCGCTTCGCGGGATCCTGCCCGCGGTGTCTGCCCGCGGTGTCAGACACGCGACCGAGGTGTGACGTCCTCTCCACGGTTCCGACGCCGTGACCGCCTCGCGAGGTCCGGTGCATACCCTGGGAGCGATGGGCATGTTCTTCCACTCGTCCGACGGCGCGCCGGAGCGCACGGCCGACCCGGCGCAGCGGCGCGCCAACCTTCGCCGAATCGGGCCGCTCTTTCGGCCGTACCGGCTGCGCCTCTCGGGCCTGCTCCTGCTGATCGTCGTCACCGCCGCCCTCGGTGTCGTGCCGGCCTTCCTGCTCGAGCGCGTGCTCGAGGCGATCGGCCGCAACGACACCAGGTCGCTCTCGTTCAACGCAGCGGGCATGATCGCGATCGCGATCGCGACCGGCGCCCTCGGCGTGATCCAGACGCTGCTCTCCAACCAGGTCGGGCAGCGCGTGATGCACGACCTGCGTGCCGCGGTCTTCCGCCATCTCCAGCGTCTCTCCCTCGCGTTCTTCACACGCACGCGTACGGGCGAGGTCCAGTCGCGAATCTCGAACGACATCGGCGGCGTGCAGAGCGTCGTGACGAACACCGCCACGTCGATCGCCTCCAACGTGACGACGGTCGTCGCGACGATGGTCGGCATGCTCCTGCTGAGCTGGCAGCTCGCGCTGTTCGCGTTCGCGTTGCTCCCGGTCTTCGTGCTGCTGACGCGGCGAGTCGGCAACGAGCGCCGCCGGATCGCCAAGACGACACAGGAGACGCTGGCCGACATCTCGAGCCTCGTGCAGGAGTCGCTCTCGGTCTCCGGGATCCTGCTGGGGAAGACGATGGGCCGCGGCGCCGAGCTCGCCGACCGCTTCGAGGCCGACTCCCTCCGTCTCGCCGAGCTCGAGGTGCGGCAGCGGATGGCCGGTCGCTGGGTGATGGCGTCGATCCAGACGAGCTTCGCGGTGATGCCCGCGGCGGTGTACTGGTTCGGCGGCCTCGCCCTGGCCCACGGCTCGCAGGCCATCTCGATCGCGACGCTCGTCGCCTTCACGACCCTGCAGACGCGACTCTTCTTCCCGGTCGGCTCGCTGCTCGGCGTCAGCCTGGACGTCCAGACCTCGCTCGCGCTGTTCGACCGGATCTTCGAGTACCTCGACCAGCCGGTCGACATCGAGGAGAAGCGGGAGGCGATCGCCGAGGCACGCGCGGGCGACGTGCTCTTCGACCACATCTGGTTCCGCTATGGGGAGGAATGGACGCTCCAGGACGTCTCGTTCGCCGTGCCCGCCGGGACGACCACGGCGCTCGTCGGCGAGACCGGCTCGGGCAAGACGACGCTCGGCTACCTCGCGGCGCGCCTGTACGACGTCACGCGCGGGAGGATCACGATCGACGGCGTCGACCTGCGCGACCTCAGCTTCGCGGCGCTGAGCGACCTTGTCGGTGTCGTCTCGCAGGAGACGTACCTCTTCCACGAGTCGGTGCGCGAGAACCTCCGCTTCGCCAAGCCGGACGCGACCGACGACGAGATCGAGGCGGCCGCCGAGGCGGCGCGGATCCACCACGTGATCGCCGCGCTGCCGGACGGCTACGACACGATCGTCGGCGAGCGCGGCTACCGCTTCTCCGGCGGCGAGAAGCAGCGGATCGCGATTGCCCGCACGATCCTCCGCAACCCGCCGATCCTCGTTCTCGACGAGGCGACGAGCTCGCTCGACACCGAGACGGAGCGGCTGGTCCAGGAGGCGCTCGACCGTCTCTCCGAGGGACGGACGACGATCGCCATCGCGCACCGCCTCTCGACCGTCCGGGACGCCGATCGGATCGTCGTGCTCGATCACGGCCGCGTGGTCGAGACGGGCCGCCACGAGGAGCTGATCGTGGCCGGCGGCCGTTACGCGACGCTCGCCGCGCGCGACGCGGAGCTCGTCGGCGCCTAGGCCGAACGCCGCGCGGCGGTATCGTCGCGACCGTGCCCGATCCCTCGCGACTCGCGCTGTTCGTCGGCGCCGCGCTGCTGCTGCTCGTCGTGCCGGGACCCTCGGTGCTCTACATCGTCACCCAGAGCGTCTCGCACGGCCGCCGCGCCGGGATCGCATCCGTCGCCGGAATCACGACGGGCACGCTCGTCCACATCGCCGCGGCCACCGTCGGCCTCTCGGCCCTGCTCGCCTCTTCCGCAGTCGCCTTCGACGTGGTCAAGTACCTCGGCGCCGCGTACCTGATCGTCGTCGGGCTGCGCCGCCTTGCCGGCTGGGAGCGCGAGGCGCCGGACGGGTCCCGCGCGAGCCGCGACCTCGGCCGGCTCTACCGCCAGGGCATAGTGGTGAACACGCTGAACCCCAAGACCGCGCTCTTCTTCCTCGCGTTCCTGCCGCAGTTCGTCGACCCCGACCGCGGCGTCGCGTGGGTGCAGATCCTCCTGCTCGGACTGCTCTTCGCCGGGCTCGGCTTCCTCAGCGACGGCGTGTGGGCGATGGTGGCCGGCACCCTCGGCGACCGCCTCCGCCGCAGCCGCCGCTTTCCGTCCGTCCAGCGCTACGTCTCCGGCTCCGTGTTCGTCGGGCTCGGCGCGGTCGCCGCCTTCAGCGCGCCGACGAAGCAGCACTAGCGTTT
The DNA here is from genome assembly GCA_045806105.1 of Gaiellaceae bacterium. Classification (GTDB taxonomy): domain Bacteria; phylum Actinomycetota; class Thermoleophilia; order Gaiellales; family Gaiellaceae; genus AC-32. The sequence continues at coordinate 9,717 of JBJMJY010000077.1, forward strand.
ATTCGCGCCAGGCCAGAGGTACCGAGGCCCTGTGGCGGTCGAGCTCGGCTACGCGCTCTCCTCGGAGGAGCACGGACCAAACGACCTCGTGCGAAACGCCCGCGCCGCCGAGGAGGCCGGCTTCACCTTCGCGCTGATCTCGGATCACTACCACCCGTGGATCGACGCGCAGGGCCAGAGCCCGTTCGTCTGGAGCGTGATCGGCGGGATCGCGCAGGCGACGGAGCGGCTGCGGCTCGGCACCGGCGTCACGTGCCCGACGATCCGCATCCACCCGGCGATCGTCGCGCAGGCCGCGGCGACCTCCCAGGTGATGATGGAGGGCCGCTTCTTCCTCGGCCTCGGCACCGGCGAGGAGCTCAACGAGCACGTCACCGGCGCGCGCTGGCCGGGGCCGCAGGAGCGGCTGGACATGCTCGAAGAGGCGATCGCGGTCCTGCGCCTGCTCTGGGAGGGCGGCTACCAGTCCCACTACGGCAGGCACTACACCGTCGAGCAGGCCCGGATCTACACGCTTCCGGACGAGCCGCCGCCGATCGCGGTCGCGGCCGCGCAGCCGAACGCGGCCGAGCTCGCGGGGCGGGTCGGCGACGGCTACATCGGGGTCTCGCCCGAGCAGGAGCTCGTCGAGAGCTTCGACGACGCGGGCGGCAACGGCAAGCCGCGCTACGGGCAGGTGACGGTCTGCTACGCGGAGAGCGAGGCCGAGGCGAGGAAGACCGCGCTGGAGATCTGGCCGAACGCCGGCCTCGAGGGCCCGCTCAGCCAGGAGCTCGCGATCCCGTCCCACTACGAGGCCGCCGCGCAGCTCCTCGACGAGGACGACGTCGCGGAGACGGTGATCTGCGGCCCCGATCCCGAGCGGCACCTCGAGGCGATCCGCGAGTACGAGAGCGCCGGCTATACGCACGTGTACGTCCACCAGGTCGGCCGCGACCAGGAGTCGTTCTTCCGCTTCTACGCGGACGAGATCCTCCCGAAGCTCTAGCTCGGTGGCTGCCCCGCAGCCGGAGCAGATCTACGAGCGCACGCGCGAGGAGGGTAAGCGCCGCCTCTCGCGGCCTCTCCTCGAGCTCGCCGCGACGGCGCTCATCGGCGGGTTCGACGTCGCCTTCGGCGTCGCCGTCTTCGGCCTGGCAGCGGCAGCCGTCGAGCCGGCCGGCGGCGCGCGGCTCGGCCATCTCGTCGGAGCGGTCGGCTTCGGAGTCGCCTTCGTCTTCATCGTCGTCGGCCGCTCCGAGCTCTTCACCGAGAACTTCCTCGTGCCCATCACGGGCCTCTCGCGCGACCGTGGCTCCTGGCTGAAGCTGGTCGAGCTGTGGGTCGTCTCGCTCGTGCTCAACCTCGCCGGCGGCGCGGCCCTGGCCGTCGTGCTCACGAGCCAAGGAGTCCTGCACGCCGGTAGCAGCAAGGCGATCGTCGGGCTCGCCGAGCATGTGGCGGGGTACTCGCCGGGAACGGCGTTCCTGAGCGGGATCATCGCGGGGGCGCTGATGACGCTGATGACGTGGTTCGTCGAGGGAGCCGCCGACTCGAGCGGCGTGCGCATCGTGATGGCCTGGATCGTCGGGACCCTGCTCGTGCTCGGCGGGTTCAACCACGCGATCGTCAGCACGATCGAACTCTTCTACGGGATCCGCTTCGGCGCCGACATCGGCTACGACCAGCTGGTGTCCAACCTCGGCGTGTCGGTCGTGTCCAACCTCGTCGGCGGCCTCTCCCTCGTCACCTTCGCGCGCTCGGCCCAGGCCTTCGGGGCGACGCGAACGGGCTAGCCCCAGCGAGGCGCGGCCGGATCGGCCCCGTCCGCGAGCAGCACCGCCCCGTCGAGCGCGAGCTGCAGGTGACGGCGCTGGACGGACAGCGCCCAGCCCGCCAGCTCCGCGACCGGCTCCGGTCCGGCGCGCGCCGCGTAGGAGTCGAGCGCCGCCCACGCCGCCACCTCCGCGGCCTCGCCCATCGCCAGGAAGGTCCACGCGGCGAGCGGGCTCGTTCCCGCCTTGAACCACGCGCCCGCGAGGTCTGCGCCCTTCTCGCTGATCGTGTTCGCGTGGGCGAGAATCTCCGTCGCCGTCTCCTCGCCGAACCAGCGCTCGACCTCGAGGCAGCGAGGTCGCAGCTCGTTCCCGTCGAGGCGCATCGTGTCGAGGTAGCGGCGCAGACGGTGGTCGAGCAGCCGCTCCTCGACCCTGTCGACCGTGACGGCGGCCGCGATCGCGAGGCCGTGCGCCTCCCCCAGCTGCTCCTGCAGGGCGGTCAGCATCAGGCGCGGCTTCGCGCCGCCCGGGCCGCGTGCTCCGCGCGCCTGCGCTCGTGCTCGGCGCGCTCGCCGCGCTGGAGCTCGATGCACGACCGGTACGCGACGAGCGCGGCCACGAGCGGGCCCACGATCACGAGCACGCGGTAGACCCAGATCTGCTCGGTGTACGGCACGTCGAACAGCACGTCGACCCGGTCGGAGCCGCCTGCGACGAACACGAGCAAGACCCACGTCAGCAGCGCCCAGCCCACAGCCGTGCGGGCGGGCGCGTCGCGCGGCCGGTCGAGCAGGTTGTGGTAGCCGTCGCCCTCCCACCCCAGCCGCCGCTCGAGCCACGGCCAGAGGTAGAGGAAGGCGAAGATGACGATCGGGAACAGGGCGCCGCCCCAGAACGGGTTCGGCACGAGCGTGTAGCCGCCGATGGTCACGTCGAAGCCCGGCATCAGCCGCAGGCCGCCGATCAGCCAGCCGAGGTACCAGTCCGGCTGCGCGCCGTTCGTCGCAAGGTAGGTGTGGTATGGGCCCCAGAGCCAGATCGGGTTGATCTGCACCAGCCCGCCGAGCAGGAAGAGCAGCGCGGCGACGGCCGCGAACAGCCCGAGCGAGCGCGGCGCCTGGCCCGGGAAGGTGGGGACGCCGACGACCTTCCGCTCGCTCTGCCGCCGCTCGCGGCGGAACTGCGTGTGGTGCTTGAGCGCCACGAGCGCGAGGTGGGCGCTCAGCAGGACGGCGAGGAGGGCCGGGATCAAGAAGACGTGGACGATGTACATCCGCGGGAAGAAGGCGTGGCTCCCGGGAAACGGCCCGTCCCAGATCAGCTCTGCGAGGTTGGCGCCTATGAACGGCAGCGACATCGCGACGGAGTAGCCGATCGCGAGCCCCATCCCCGAGAGCAGGTCGTCGGCGAGCGAGTAGCCGAGGTATCCCTCCAGCAGCGTGACGAGCAGCATCGTCAGGCCGAGCCAGTAGGTCAGCTCACGCGGCTTGCGGTAGGCGCCGGTAAAGAAGATCCGCAGCAGGTGGAGCACGATCGCCGCTACGAAGACGTTCGCCGCCCAGTGGTGCGTCTGCCTGATCAGGAGCCCCGCCTTCACGTTCGTCGAGAGGTCGAGCACCGAGCGGTAGGCGTGCGTCATCTCGCGGCCCTGGAGCGGCTCGTAGGGCCCGTGGTAGATCACCTTTGCGGTGCTGTCCTCGTAGAAAAGCGTCAGGAAGACGCCGGTTCCGACGAGCACGACGAACGCGTAGAGCGCGACCTCGCCGAGCAGGAACGACCAGTGGTCGGGAAACAGGTAGCGCAGGGTCTTGCGCAGCAGCGGCGCGGTGCCGGTGCGCGTGTCGAGGAAGCGGACGAGCTTGCGGATCACGGCGTCGGGCCCTTGAGGCGCACTCCCCACCACGACGGCCCGACGGGGCTGTCGAAGTTGCCCTTCGCGCGCAGGATGCCGTCGCTGCCGACGGCGATCGGCAGCATCGGCAGCTTCCGCCCAGCCGGGCCGTAGATCACCGTTCCGCCGTCGGCAGGATCGAACGTCGAATAGTGGCAGGGGCAGACGAGAGCCGGCTTCGGGTCGTTCGGCCGGAAGAGCGGCGTGCGGTAGAGCGCGATCGCGCAGCCGGCGTGGGTGCAGATCCTCGAGAAGGCGACGATTCCGTCGGCGTCGAAGCCCGCGTTCTCCGGCGGCAGGTCGAGCTCGCGCCGAGGCAGGCGCACGAGCACGAGCGGCGAGCCGAGCTCGTCCTTGTCGGCGCCCTCCGGGAACGCGGTGTAGAAGGTGCCGGTCTCGATCTCGGCGGCCCGGTAGGGCGCGCCCCGCTCGTCGACCAGCCGCCGGCCGCGCCGCCAGGGCGTGCGGTAGAAGCGGCTGACGCGCAGGAACGGCCCCAGCGAGGCAGCCGGGGTGATCAGGGCGATCCCGATCGCGCCGCCGGCCGCGCCCAGCGCGACCATGAGCAGCTTTCGGCGCGTGAGGCCGCTCTCCCCGACGACGCGCGCGACCGTCTCCTGCTCCTCGAGGTGCTCCGGCTCGGGGTAATCGTCCTCGAGCTCCTCGCTCACGACCAGCCGCTTCGCCGTCACGACGAGCGCCGCGGCGAGGAAGGCGAACGCCAGCCCGAGCGCGAGTCCGAGCAGCTGGGTCTGCCGCGGCAGCCGGTCCAGCGTGTAGACGACGACGAACGCGATCGCGCACGCCGCAGACGCGAACAGCAGCAGCGCCGCGAGCAGCTCCGAGCCCGCGTTCGGCGGCGCCGGCGGGACGATCCGCTCCCGCTCGCCCGGCCGCAGCCGCCTTGGCCGGCGCCGGCCGACGAGGAGCAGCAACACCCCGATCAGCAGCCCGCGCACCCTATTCACGGCTGAGCCTCTTCCCGAGCACGACGCAGACCGCGACGAGCGCCGTCGCCGCGAGAAACCACGTCACGAGCCCTTCCGGCACCGGGCCGATGTGGCCGATCGCCCATCCGCCGCGGTCGTCCGGGTGCTTCGCCCACTCGACGTAGCGAACAATCGAGTCGACCTCCGCGGGCGAGAGGTCGCGCGTCGTGAAGCGCGGCATCACGTACGGCCCGATCCGAATCGCCTCGGCGACCTGCTTCGCGGTGGCGTCCTCGAGCGGGGGCGCGACCGCGTCGGTCAGGTAGCCGCCCTCCGCGACGACCTGGTGGCAGCCGGAGCAGTGCTCCGTGAAGAGCTTCTGCCCGGCCGAGAGGCCGCCCCGCTCGGGATGCGGCTCCGGCACCTTCGGTCCCCGGCCGAGCGAGGCGACGTAGGCGACCAGCGCCCGGATCTCGCGCTCCGAGAAAAGAACCCGGCTTCGGCGCGGCTGCGTGCCCACCTCGCGCAGCGGCATGTAGCCGGTGCGTAGGTAGAAGTCCGCGGCCAGCGCGCCGACGCCCTGCAGCGGCGGACCGAGGGCCCGCTGCACGGTCTCGTGCCGGCCCGGCCCGAAGCCAGCGCGGCCCGAGCTCACGCCCGACCCGTTCGCCCCGTGGCAGGAGACGCAGTAGCGGCCGTACAGCTGCTTGCCGTGCGAGAGACGATCCTGCGCGGTCGCGGCCGGGACGAGCGCCAGGGCGGCGAGGGCGACGAGCGCGGCGCTTCTCATGCCTGCCGGCAGGGGAGGTTGGCGATCGAGCCGATCGCGTAGAGCACAATCATGGCGAGGAAGATGGCGTTGGCGACGAGTGCCGCGATCGCGAAGAAGCGCAGCCTCCCCTCGGGCGGCGGCGACTCGTAGCTCGAGCCGCTCGTGGCGACGACGACGGCCGCGGCGGCCGCGGCGCCGCCGACGACGAGCGTGCCCGCGATCCCGGTCGCGAGCGCCTCCCAGAGGTCGAAGTCGATCCCCCACGTCCCTCCCGCCGGGCTGCAGCGCGCCTCGCTGATGCCGTAGCCGACGACGTGCGCGGCGCCCCACAAGGCCGCCCCGGCGAGCAGCCCGAGCCACTGCAGGATCCCGAGCAGCCGCACCGTCAGACCTTCGCCGAGAGCAGAGTCGCGGTCACGACGAGCGTGAGCAGGTTGACGGCGTGCCAGTACCACGCGATTGCCTGGGTCGCGTTCACGCGGAAGGTGGTGAGGCCGCGGGCGAGCTTCGCGAGCAGCCAGAGGTCGAACAGCACCCCGAGCGCCACGTGCGCGTGGTCTGCCCCCAGCAGCGTGTAGTAGATCGAGCTGTAGGCGTTGCGCGAGATGTCGAAGACATGCAGCTGGTCGGCGAAGTCGTGCACCTCGTAGGCGAGGTAGCCGGCCTGAACGACGAGAGCGACGACGAGGAAGGCGCGGGTCGCGGCGAGCCGCCCGGCCTGCGCCGCAGACGACGCGAGGTGCATCGGGATGCTCGTCAGCGCCAGGATCACGGCCAGCACGACGGGGACGACGAGGCGCGGCTCCGGGAGCCCGCCGGGCGGCCAGACCGGCGTCTTGAAGCGGAGGTAGAAGTAGGTGCCGATGAAGGCGCCGAAGAGCGTCGCCTCGCTCGCGATCAGGATCAGCATCCCCCACCAGGAGGCCGGCATCCCCACCCGGCGCGAGACGGCGGCGGAGACCGCGAGCGAGCCGGTCGCATCCGTCGTACGCGGCACGTCCACGGAGCCGGTCACGACTCCTGCGGCTCCCTCGAGTGCCAGCCGGCGAGGGCGAGCAGGCAGAGGATCCCGAAGATCCCGGCGACGCCGTAGCGCCCGATCAGCAGCATCACGAAGACGAGCGAGAGGCACGCCGCGAGCACGATCGGCCACGGCGACTCGTGCGGCAGCTCGACGATCTCGGAGAAGCGCCCGTCGACGGGCGTCACGGCGGGCTGCTCGTGCCCCTGGTCGAGCAGCAGCACGCCCTCGTCGAGCCTGCGCCGGTCCTCCGCGCGGTCTCCGATGTCCCAGTTGGGGTAGGCGCTCGTGACCTTTGGGACGACCGCGAAGTCGTACTCCGGCGGCGGCGAGCTCGTCGTCCACTCCAGCGTCGGGCCGTGCCATGGGTCCGGCCCGGCCGGGATGTTGCGCCGGTAGCTGACGACGAGGTTCGCGAAGAGCACGAGGATCCCGAGCGCCGTCAGGTACGCGCCGATCGTCTCCGCCAGGTTGTACGCCGTCCAGCCGAGCCCGTCCTCGTAGGTGTAGACGCGCCGCGGCATCCCCAGCAGCCCGACCACGTGCATCGGGAAGAACAGCAGGTTCGTGCCGAGGAAGATCAGCCAGAAGCTGATCTGGCCCGGCCGCTCGAGGTACATGCGGCCGGTGACCTTCGGGAACCAGTAGTAGATCCCGCCGAAGATCGGGAAGACGGCCGCCCCGAAGATGATGTAGTGGAAGTGCGCGATCACGAAGTACGTGTCCGTGACCTGCTGGTCGAACGGGATCGCCACGAACATGATCCCGGTCAGGCCGCCGGTGACGAACATGAAGATGAAGCCGGCGATGAACAGCAGTGGCGTCTTGAACCGCGCCAGGCCGAGCACGAACGACATGCACCAGGCGAAGACCTGGATCGTGCTCGGGATCACCACCATCGCGGTCGCGGCGGCGAAGAAGACCAGCGAGACCGTCGACATCCCGGTCGCGAACATGTGGTGCGCCCAGACGCCGAAGCCGATGAAGACGACGAGCAGCTCGGCGATCGCCACGAGCGGGAAGGCGACGAGCTTCCGCTGCGTGAAGGCCGGGATGATCGAGGTCGCGATCCCGAAGGCGGGGACGATCAGGATGTAGACCTCCGGGTGCCCGAAGATCCAGAAGAGGTGCTGCCAGAGCAGCGCCACGCCGCCGTGCGAGGGGTCGAAGAAGTGCGTGCCGACGTTGCGGTCGAGGAAGAGGAAGATGTTGTCCGCGCTCAGCGGCGGGAGGGCGAAGAGAAGGCCGAGGGAGGCCGCGAGGAAGGCGAAGCAGAACAGCGGCAGCCGGTTGAACGACATTCCGGGCGCGCGCGACTTGAAGATCGTGACGATGAACTGACCCGCGGTCAGCGTCGAGGCGATGGAGTTGAAGATGATCGCGAGCGCGTAGAAGTCGATATTGCGCCCGGGTGAGAACTGCCGGCTCGCGAGCGGCACGTAGTCGAACCAGCCCGCGTCCGGGGCCATGCCCATGGCGAGGCTCGTGTAGAGGAAGATCGCCGAGGCGAGAAAGATCCAGTAGCTGAGCGCGTTCATGCGCGGGAAGGCCATGTCCCGCGCCCCGATCATCAGCGGGATCAGGTAGTTCCCGAAGGCGCCCGTGGTCATCGGGATGATGAAGAAGAAGATCATCGTGATCCCATGCAGGGTGAAGAGCTGGTCGAAGGTCTCCGGCGAGACAAGGCTGTTGTCCGGCTTGATCAGCTGCGTCCGGATCAGCAGCGCCTCGACGCCGCCGGCGCCGAAGAGGGCGAGCGTCGTCCAGAAGTAGAGGAGCCCGATCCGCTTGTGATCGGTGGTCGTCAGCCAGCCGAGCACGCCGGGGCGGCTCTGCCACATCACCTCGAGCCGCTCGACCCGAGCGGCGGCGGTCGGGCTGGGAGGCGTCGCGACGGCCATCAGCGCAGGCTCTCGAGGTAGGCGACGAGGGAGTCGAGCTGCGAGCCCGAGAGGGCGAGGCTCGGCATGTCGCTTCCCGGCTTGAAGTGCTGCGGGTCGCGGATCCACTCGCGCAGGTGCTCGCGGTCGTTCGGCAGCGTGAGCGCCGCCAGCGTGCTGCGGCTCTCGACGTGGGTGAGGTCGGGGCCGACATTCGCGTCGGCGCTCGTGCCGCGGATCGTGTGGCAGGTAGAGCACTCGCCGTTGAGGAACTCGTCGCGGCCGCGGCCGGCCTCCGCGCCCGAGGAGGAACCGGCCGGCCTGGACTCGCGCGCGAGCCAGCGGCTGAACTGCGCGGGCGGGTCAGCGAAGACGTACAGGCCCATGTGCGCGTGTTGCAACCCGCAGAACTCGGCGCACTGGCCGCGGTAGCGACCGGGGGCCTCCGCGTAGAGCTCGATCGCGTTCGTCTTGCCTGGAAGCGTGTCGATCTTGCGGTTCAGCTCCGGCACCCAGAAGCTGTGGATCACGTCCTCGGTGCGCACCTCGAGCCGGATCGCCGTTCGCGCCGGGATGTGGATCTCGTTGGCCGTGACGACGGACGTCCCCGGGTACCGCACCTCCCACCAGAACTGGTGCCCGATCACCAGCACCGTGCGCTCCGTCGCGTTCGCGGCCGGCGCCTGGGTGGTGCGGATGACGAAGACGTCGGAGATCAGGAAGAGCGCCGAGAGCAGCAGGATCGGCACGACGATGCCCATGCCGACGACGACGACCCAGCCGGCCCGCTCCCCCGGCTTGTCGCCCTCGGTGTCACTCCCCAGGCCTCGGCGGTTGCGGCGCTTCCACGCGAGCAGCAGCAGCGCGACGACGAGCCCGAGCCCGATCCAGGCTCCGCCCATCATCCACCAGAAGAGGCTCGCGATGTCACGCGCCTGGTGGCTCTCTGGTGCGAGCGCGTTCTGCTCCTTGCCGCAGCCCGCGAGCACGAGCGCCGCGGGCACGAGCAGGAGCGCCGCCCGTCCGCCGGGAACCCCGGCCCTCACGATCTGATCACGCCTCGTCTCCTTGACCGGGTGCCGACGCCGTTCGGTGTTCCGAAATAGGTGGACGGCGAAACGCCGGAACCGGCAGGTTGCAGCAGCTTGCAGCGGGATAGGCTCGCGGCCATGGGCTGGACGTTCGACCCCGTGCAGCTCGCGCCGGTGGCCCTCTTCGCCATGCTCTACGCGCGCCGGGCTCGCACGCTCGCCCGCCGAGGCCGCCCGGTGCCGACCTGGAAGCTCCTCTCGTTCGCGGCCGGCCTGCTCGTGATCGTGGCGGGGCTCGTGACGCCTGTGGACTCGATCGGCGAGGAACGGCTCTTCTCGGTGCACATGGCACAGCACCTGCTGCTCGGCGACCTGGCCCCGCTGCTGCTCGCGGTCGGGCTGTCCGGAGCGCTGCTGCGGCCGCTACTCGCGCCGCACCCCGTCCAGCGGGCGCGGGTACTGGCCCACCCGCTCGTCGCGCTGCCGCTCTGGGCCGCGAACCTCTGGCTCTGGCACCTCCCGCGGCTCTACGACGCGGCCCTCGAGCACGACTCGGTCCACGCGCTGCAGCACGTCTGCTTCCTCGGGTGCGGGCTCCTGCTCTGGAGCGCGCTGCTCGGGCTGCTGCCGGGGCCGCGCTGGTTCGGCCTCGGCGCGCGCCTTGTGGGGCTCGCATTCGTCTGGGTCGCGGGCGCCGCGCTGGCGAACGTCTTCCTCTGGAGCGACCGGCCCTACTACCAGCCCTACGTGGAGGGGCCGCGCACCTGGGGCATCTCCGCGCTCGCCGACCAGCGCGCGGGCGGTGGGGTGATGCTGCTCGAGATGATGTTGGTCGGCGTCGCGGTCTTCATCTGGCTCGGCCTGCGTTGGCTCGAGGACGCGGAGCAACGGCAGCGCCGCCGGGAGGCTCCTCGTTACAGTGAGCCGACCGGGGTGCCGCGGCCACGCGGCTGAGATCACACCCGTCGAACCTGATCTGGCTAGTACCAGCGAAGGGAGCGCATGGACGAGAAGACTCCGAGCTGGGGCATCGAGCCCGTGCCCGACCGCCTGCGCGTGCTGGGCCTGCTCGACCTGACGCTGCTCTGGGGAAACCTCTCCGTCAGCCTGCTCGTGATCGTCGCGGCGGCCGGGCTGGTGCCGATGCTCTCGTTCCGGCAGGCGCTGCTCGCGATCCTGATCGGGGCCGTCGCGGGGAACCTCCTGCTGGGACTGGCGGCCGCGATCGGCGCCGACGCGCGCGTGCCGGGGATGGTGCTGCTGCGCGCCCCGCTTGGCCGGCGCGGCTCGTACGCGCCGACGGTGCTGAACGTCGCCCAGAACCTCGGCTGGTCGACCTTCGAGCTGATCATCATCTCGACGGCCGCGGCAGCGCTCTCCGAGCGGGTCTTCGGGTTCGAGGCGCGCTGGCTCTGGGCGCTCGTCTTCGGCGCGGTGTCGCTGGCGCTCGGCCTGATGGGGCCGGTGGGGTTCGTCCGCCGCTACGTCCGCAAGTTCGCGATCTGGGCCGTCGTCGCGTCGATCGCCTACCTGACCTGGTGGACGATCGACAAGGCAGACCTGAGCGAGCTCTGGCACACGGCCGGGGAGGGCGGCCTGTCGCTCGGCCAGGGCGTCGACCTGGTCATCGCGAGCATCATCTCATGGACGCCGCTGGCGGCCGATTACACGCGCTTCGCACGCGACCGCCGCAGCGCTTTCGTCGGCGCCGGCATCGGCTACCTGCTGCCGACGCTCTGGTGCTTCGCGCTCGGCGCGGTGCTCGTGCTGGAGCGGGGGCTGAGCGATCCCGCCCAGATCCCGAGCGCGGTGGCGAGCGGGAGCGTGCTCGCGGTCGTCGCGCTGCTGATGCTGACGGTCGACGAGAGTGACGAGGCCTTCGCGGACGTCTACTCGACGGCGGTCTCGCTGCAGAACGTGCTCCCGCGTGCGTCGCAACGGCTGCTCATCGTCGTCGTCGCAGCGACCGCCACCGCGGGCGCGATCGCGATCGATCTCGGCAATTACCTCACGTTCCTGTTCCTGCTCGGCTCGGTGTTCGTGCCGCTCTTCGGCGTGCTGCTCGCCGATTGGCTCGTGCGCGGGGCGCACTACCGTGCCGAGGACGTCTTCGAGGCGTCGCTGGTGCGCTGGGAGCGACTGGCGGCGTGGGCACTCGGCTTCGTCCTCTACCAGTGGCTCTCGCCCGTGGGGCCGTCCTGGTGGACGGATCTCGTCGCGCACCTGAGCCCGGGCCACCCCCGGCTGACCGCGTCGCTGCCGAGCTTCGCGGCGGCCTTCGGCCTGACGCTGCTCGCCGCCTGGGTAGATTCGCTGCGTGCGGCCGCTCGCAGTCGTCGGGAACCTCTCGCGCGACCTCGTTGACGGCGAACCGCGGGCCGGCGGCGCGCCGCTGCACGCGGCTCGCGCTCTGCGCGTGCTCGGGCGGCCGGCGATCGTCGCGGTCAAGGGTGCGGATGCCGACCGCCTGCTGTTGCTCCCGCCGCTCGTGCGGCTCGGCGTGCCGGTGCTTTGGCGCGGCGGCGACTCGACGGCCGCGTTCTCGTTCCGGTACGACGGCGACCGGCGGGAGATGGTCGTCGACGCGCTCGGGCCGTCCTGGGCGCCGGCCGACCTGCGCGGGCTCGAGCGGGCGGAGTGGGTTCACGTCGGTGCGCTGGCGCGGTCGGACTTCCCCGCTGCGACGCTCGCCGCGCTGGGACGCGACCGGCGCTTGTCGTTCGACGGCCAGGGCCTGGTGCGGCCGGATCGCACCGGGCCGCTGGAGCTCGACGCCGCCTACGACCCCGAGGTGCTGCGCCACGTGTCGGTGCTGAAGCTCGCCGAGGACGAGGCGCGGACGCTGGTGGGCGAGCCCGACGAGGAGGCCCTGCGCTCGCTCGGCGTGCCGGAGGTGCTGGTGACGCTCGGCTCGCGGGGGTCGCTCGTCCTCGCCGAGGGGCGGCTCGAGCGCGTGCCGGCGCGCGCCGTCGACGGCGTCGTCGACCCGACCGGCGCGGGCGACGCATTCTCGGCGGCCTACCTCGTCTCGCGCGCGTCCGGCCACGCACCGGTTGCGGCGGCACGGCGGGCGACGGCCCTCGTGGCGGGGGTGCTCGGGCGGCGGCTGCAGTGAGGGCGCTCGTCCGGACCGTCGACGGCGTCTTCGAGGTGGACCTCGACGAGGAGCTCGTCCTCGGCGCGAGCGGCGCGGACGTCGAGCCCGAGCCCGTCGCGGTCACGCTGCCGCTGCTCGTCGCCGCAGCGGCCTGCGGCTCGACCGTGATCGCCGTCGTCGACCGCCGACCGCCGCTCGCGATCTCAAACGACGCCGGCCGCACGTGGCGCGAGTCCGGCGGCGGCCTCCCGTCAGGCCGCGCGGTCGCGATCGCCGACGACGACCCCGACTACGTCCTCTACGCCGCCCGCAACCGCCTGTACCTGTCGACGAACGGCGGCCTCTTCTGGCGATCCCTCGCCCCCGAGCTCCCGGAGATCGAAGCCGTGTCCCTCACGGCCTAGCCCTTCCAAGTAACAGACTGTTACTTGCTCGGCTCGAGCGGCTTGAACCTGCGGGTTCCGTGGCCGAAGGTTCTTGTAACAGACTGTTACTAGGAGGGCTTGGCGCGACGGTGCACGCTCTCGGGGTGCGCTGGTCGTTCCGAGGGCAAGGACGCAGGGAGCGTTCGCACCCGGAAGCTACGGGCGCGTCTGCGCAACCAGGGCGCAGCCGGTGGCGAGCAGCGCGCCCGAGGGCCTCGTCACTGTTTCGTCAAGCCCTACTAACGCAGGCGGAACTCGCCTCGCGCGACGATTACGGCGCTGCCGCCGACCTCGACGCGCTCGAGCTGCTCGGCCGAGCCCTCGGCGCGCGCGTACAGCGTCGACGGGCGGCCGATCTCCACGCCCTGCGTGATCTCGATCTCCGCGCCGAAGCGGATCCGGCCGTGGCGGGCCAGGTGGACGGCGAGCGGGCCGGCCGCGGAGCCGGTCGCGGGGTCCTCGGCAACACCCCCGCCGGGCGCGAACATCCGCGTCTTCCAGCGTGAGCCCAACCCTGCGAGACAGCTGACGCCCAGCACGCCGGGCAGGTCCGACAGCGCGCCGAGGTCGGGCCGCAGCGCCGCCACCTCCTCCTCCGAGCCGAGCGTCACGTAGACGAACTGTGCGCCGTTGTCGTAGTGCTCGAGCGGCAGCTCGGAGCGCCCGACGCGCAGCGCCGCGAGCAGCGCGTCGCCCGCCGCGTACGGCTCCCACGTCGGCAGCGGCTGCTGCATCCGCCCGAAGACGATCCGGTCCTGCTCGCGCTCGAGCGCCACCGGCACGATTCCCATCGGCGTCTCGAGCCGGATCTCGGGAACCTGAAGCGGCCCCGCGAGGACGAACGCCGAGCCGAGCGTGGGGTGCCCTGCGAACCGCAGCTCGATCGACGGCGTGAAGATCCGAATCCGCGCGTGGCCGCCCGCTTCGGCCGGCAACACGAACACCGACTCCGAAAGGTTCAGCTCCCGCGCGAGGCGCTGCATCTCCTCGTCCGAGAGGCCCCGCCCGTCGGTAAAGACCGCGAGCGGATTCCCCTCCAGCGGCGTGTCCGTGAAGACGTCCGCGACCACGTACCGGAAGCTGCGCACGACCCGGAGACTATGCTGCCCGCCGTGCAGCTGGTGATCGTGCGCCATGCCGAAGCTGCCTCGGGAGAGCCGGACGAGCTGCGGCCGCTGACCGCGGAGGGCCGCGAGGCCGCCCGCGCGCTCGGGCAGCAGCTCGCCGACGACGGTGTCCGCCCCGACGCCGTCCTGACGAGCCCGCTCCTCCGCGCGCGCGAGACGGCGCGCGAGCTCGCCCGCCCCGCCGGCGTCGAGCCGGAGCCCGACGAACGGCTCGCACCCGGAGCGACCGCGAACGGCGTGCGCGCGGCCGCGCAGGAGCGTGGCGGGACCGTGTTCGTGGTCGGCCATCAGCCCGACTGTTCCCGCATCGCGGCGGCGCTCACGGGCGGCGAGGAGCCGGCGTTTCCGCCCGCCGGCATGCTCTCGATCGACCTGCCGTGAGCACGCTACGCGTCCAGCTTGGCTGGAGATCTCGGATTACACCTCACCGCGCGGTCCAACGAATCGCTCACGAGGTTGCCCTCTGAACGCGATTGCAGTCCGCGACCTGCGCAAGTCATACGGCGCGCTCGAGGCGGTACGTGGGATCGACTTCGACGTGCAGCGGGGCGAGGTCTTCGGCCTGCTAGGCCCGAACGGCGCGGGCAAGACGACGACGGTCGAGATCCTCGAGGGCTACCGCAGGCGCGACGGCGGCGAGGTCGAGGTGCTCGGCACCGACCCGGCGAGCGCGCGCGGCAACTGGCGGGAGCGCATAGGCGTCGTGCTCCAGTCGTCGGCGATGTACGAGACGCTCACCGTCACGGAGATGCTGCGCCTCTTCGCCGGCTACTACCGCGAGCCGCGGCCGGTCGACGAGGTGGTCGAGCTGGCCGGCCTGCAGGAGAAGCGCGACGAGCGCGTACGGCGGCTCTCCGGCGGCCAGCGGCGCCGGCTCGACCTCGGCCTCGCGCTGGTCGGCGACCCGGAGTTGATCTTCCTGGACGAGCCGACGACGGGCTTCGACCCGCGCGCCCGTCGCCGCGCCTGGGAGACGATCCGCGGCCTCCGCGGCCTTGGCAAGACGATCCTCCTGACGACGCACTACCTCGACGAGGCCGAGCAGCTCGCCGACCGCGTCGCCGTCCTGGCGCAGGGCCGCATCGTCGCCTCCGGCACCCCGGCCGAGCTGACGGGCGCCGTGCCCGCGACCGAGATCCGCTACCGCGACAACGGCCGCGAGGTCGTGCTCGAAACCGACGAGCCGACGCGCGTCCTGCACGACCTGACCACGCGCGCCCTCGCCGAGGGCCGGGAGCTCGAGGGCCTCCAGGTGCGGCGGCCGAGCCTCGAGGAGGTCTACCTCTCGCTCACCGAGGAAGAGCCCGAGTGAGCTTGCTCGCGCTCCTGGCTTGTCGCTGGCAAAGCGGAGGAGGGGAGGACAGTGCCTGACGCACGGCCTCCCCGACGGAGAGCAGCCAGCGGCGAGAGGCCTCGCGGAGGCCGGCTCCGCCGGCCGGGAGCGAGGCCGGCCAGGGGCACGAGGCTCTTCTGGCACGAGTTGAAGGGCGAGTTGCTGCTGTATGTGCGCAGCCGCGAGCTCGCCTTCTTCACCTTCCTGCTGCCGATGATCTTCTTCGTCCTGCTCGGCTCGACCTACGGCGACGACACCGTCGACGGCGTCCGCGGCTCGAACTTCCTCGAGGCCGGGATGATCGGCTACGGCGCGATCTCCATTGCCTTCGCAGGGCTCGCGATCGTGCTCGTGATCCGCCGCGAGAGCGGGATCCTGAAGCGCCTGCGTGCGACGCCGCTACCGGCCGGCGCGTACGTGGCCGCGGTGCTCGGCGCCTTCCTGCTCGCCTTTGCGGTGGAGGTGATCGGCTTGATCCTGCTCGGGCGCATCCTCTTCGGGATCGGCATCCCCGACCGGCTCGGGTCGCTGATCCTCGCGCTGCTGCTGGGCGCGCTCGCCTTCTGCGGCCTCGGCATCGGCGTCACGGCGCTGATCAAGAGCGCCGAGGGCGCTTCCGCGGTCGTGAACGCGATCTACCTGCCGATGGCATTCATCGCCGGCGCCTTCTTCTCCCCGCGCCACTTCCCGGAGGTGCTGCGGGCGATCGCCGACGTCCTGCCGCTGACCTACTTCCTCCGCCTCGTCCGCAACGTGATGCTGCACGGCCACGAGATCTGGTCGCAGGGAACGAACGTCGCGGTCGTCGCGGCCTGGGGGCTCCTCGGCGTGATCATCGCCCTGCGAGCGTTTCGCTGGGAGCCGCACGAGGATTAGGTCCCCGCGCCGCCGGGAAGGACGCCGACGATGACGGCCGAGCCGCAGCTTGCGTTCTGCGTGCGCGAGGTGGAACCGCCGGGGGTCGAGGTGCGCGTCAACTTCGGGGTGTTCGCCGGGCGCGCGGCCACGCCGGCCGAGATCGACGAGCTCGCCAAGGCGCTGCTGCCGAAGGTCGGCGAGGTCGCGATCGTCGCCGAGGAACGCCACGAGATCGGCGAGGCGAGCGAGGCGTCGCTGAACCAGGTGCGGATCGAGGTCTCGCCGGAACACCTGCCCAACGACGAGCACGAGCTCGACGAGCTCTGCGGGCGCCTCGTCGAGTCGGCCGAGCGGTGGGCGCAGGACTGCATCGCCGAGCGCCACGTCGAGATTTCCGAGCTCTAGCGCTAGGCGCGCGCGAGCTTCTTGCGCGGCGTGCGGCCGGCGCGGGCGGCGCCGACGGCGAAGCGGACGAGGGCGCGCGGCATCTTCTCGGCACGCGTCACCGTCTCCTCGAGCGCGGAGGCGAACCACTCCAGGTCGCCCTCGCCGACGACCAGCGGCGGTAGCGCCTTGAGCACGTTCACCCCGTGCCCCGCGACCTGGCTGAGAATGCGGTGGTCGCGGAAGAGCGGCACGACCACGAGCTGCGAGAAGAGGCCCGGCTGGATCCGCTCGAGCAACTTCCAGGTGCGCGAGCCGCCGTCGGGCTCCTCGAACTCGATCGCCCACATCAGGCCGAGGCCGCGCACCTCGCGCACCACGGAGCGCTCCGCGAGCGGCCCCGTGCGGCGGAGCAGCCACTCGCCCAGCCGCGCCGCGCGCTCCACGAGCCCCTGCTCGTCCAGCTCGCGCAGCGTGGCGAGCCCGGCGACCATCGCGAGGTCGTTCGGCGCGAAGGTCGAGCCGTGGCTGACCGCGTTCGGCAGCGAATCGAAGACGGCCGCGTAGACGGCATCGCTCATCAGCAGCGCGCCGACCGGGACGTAGCCGCCGGAGAGCGACTTCGCGACGGTGATCAGGTCGGGCTCGAGGCCCCAGTGCTCGAGCGCGAACAGCCTCCCGGTGCGGCCGAAGCCCGTCTGGACCTCGTCGACGCAGAGCAGCGTGCCGTAGCGTCGGCAGAGCTCCTGCGCGCCAGCGAGGTAGCCGCCGGCCGGCAGGTTCACCCCCTTGCCCTGCACCGGCTCGACGATGAACAGGGCGACGTCCTCGCGCGCGAGCCGCCGCTCCAGCGCGTCGAGGTCGTTCCACGGCACCTGCTCGAATCCCGGCAGCAACGGCCCGAAGCGCGAGGTGAACTCCGGCGCCGTGTTCGCCGAGAGCGCGCCGAGCGTCAGGCCGTGAAAGGCGTGCTCGGCCGAGAGGACGCGGGTGCGGCCGCTGGCGGCCCGGCCGAGCTTGAGCGCCGCCTCGACGGCCTCGGTGCCGGAGCTCGTGAAGAGGACACGCTCGACCGACGCAGGCGCGCGCCGGAGCAGCTCCTCGGCCAGCAGTGCGGGCAGCGAGTCGACGCCGAGCTGCACCGAGCCCGGCCGTTCCAGCTCCAGCGCCTCGACGAGCGCCTCGCGCACGCGCGGGTTGTTGCGGCCGACGTTGAACATGCCGAAGCCACCGAGGACGTCGAGGTAACGGTTGCCCTCGTCGTCCCAGAGGTGAGCGCCCTGCGCGCGCGCCCAGCGGCGGTCGAAGCCGATCGTTCGCAGGAGCTTCACGAACTGCGGGTTGATCGTCCTCCCGTGCAGGTCGAGCGCCTCGGCGCCCCGCTCCTCGACGAGCTCGCTCAGCCAGCCCACGGCTGGATTATCGCGACACGCCTATGAGCACGCCGCCGACGACGATCAGCACGGCGCCGAGCACGAGCCGGCGGCCGACCAGCTCGCTGCGGCGCAGGAGCAGCGCCGCGAACGCGACGCCCCACAGCGACTCCGTCGCGACGAGCGGAGCGACCACGCTCACGCGGCCGCGGTAGTAGGCCTCGAAGAGCATCACGTAGGAGAGGCCGAAGAAGACGCCCGCGGCGGCGAAGGAGCGGACGGCGCGGCCGTAGCCGCGCGCCCAGGAGCCGCGCCGCGTGACCGCGAGGTAGAGCGAGACGGTCGCCGCGCCGGCGAGCAGCGAGACCGGCGCGGCGACGAGCGGGTCGACGTCGCTGCCCTTGGCGAGCGACCGCAGGACGTTGTCCCGCACCGCGAACAGCACCGTCGCCGCGACCGCGAACAGCACGCCGAGCCGGCGGAAGTCCTCCGGCCGCACGCGCTCGTTCGCGAGCGCGACACCGCCGGCGACGATGAGCGCGCCCCCGGCGAGCAGGGCCGCGCTTACCGGCTCGCCGAGCACGGTCAGCGCGATCGCGACGGCCACGAGCGGCGCTGTCCCCATCAGCACCGAAGTACGGGCCGCGCCGGCGTCCCGCACCGCGCGCACGAAAAAGATCTGCGAGGCGCCGGGGGCGATCGCGCCGGCGGCGAGGAACGGCCACGCATCGATCAGGCCGCCACCACGCGCGGCGACGAGCCCGATCGCGCCCGTTAGCGCCAGCGCGACCGACGACATCGCCAGCGAGCCGAGCTCCGCGTCGTCGCACCCGCGGAACGCGAACCGGACGGCCACCGACATCGCGCCAAACAGCACGGCGGAGCCGCACGCGAGGAGGACTGCCGCCACTCAGGCGGCGCTGTGGATCGGCCCGCTGCGCTCGGCGAGCCGTCCGCCGGAGCGGCCCTCGCGCACCGCGAGCACCTCCGCGAGGATCGAGACCGCGGTCTCGGCCGGCGTGTGCGCGCCGAGGTCGAGGCCCGCCGGCCCGGCGATCCGCTCGAGCTGCTCCTCCTCGATCCCGGCGTCGAGCAGCCGCGCGCGCCGCTTCTCCTGCGTCCGCCGCGAGCCGATCGCGCCGACGTAGAAGGCCGGGCTCGCGAGCGCGGCGCTCAGCGCGGGCAGGTCGAGCCGTTCCTCGTGCGTGAGCACGACGACGGCCGTGTCAGTGTTGGCGCCAAGCTCTTCCGGCCAGGCGTTGACGAGCTCGTCGGGGCTCGGCAGCCGCTCGCGCGTGACGAGCGCGGGCCGCGGGTCGATCACGGTCGTGCGCCAGCCGATCGCCTTCGCCGCGCGGCAGAGCTCCTCCGCGGTGTCCGTCGCACCGACGACGACGAGCTGCGGCGGCGGGGCGACCACGTCCGCGAAGACGGTCTCGCCGTCGAGCTCGAGCACGCGGCTCGGCCCCCGCTCGATCGCATCGAGCGGCAAGACGCGCCGCTCGCCT
Source organism: Gaiellaceae bacterium (assembly GCA_045806105.1). Taxonomy (GTDB): domain Bacteria; phylum Actinomycetota; class Thermoleophilia; order Gaiellales; family Gaiellaceae; genus AC-32. The sequence continues at coordinate 29,103 of JBJMJY010000077.1, forward strand.
GCGCGCTCGCCTTCCAGCACCGTCAACGTGACCCCCGGCTCCTCGGGCAGCTCGCCGTCGAAGGGCTCGACGAAGACGTCGATCTCGCCGCCGCAGGGCAGGCCGATCGACCATGCCTGCTCGTCGTCGATCCCGTAGGTCAGGAGGCGCGGCGTGCCGTCGGCGAGCACCTCGGCCGCCTGCACCGCCACGTCGCTCTCGACACAACCGCCCGAGACCGAGCCGAGCAGCGCGCCACGCTCCGAGACGGCCAGCTTTGCGCCCACCGGCCGCGGGGCCGAGCGGCGCGTGGCGACCACAGTGGCCAGCGCGACCCCGTCGCCCCGGGCGCGCCAGCGCTGGATGGCGTCGGAAAGCTCGTGCACGCGCCCAGCGTATCCGGGCGCGTGCACGAGAGCCCCGCGGCAGGGGTCAGGCGGCGGGGCCGGAGAAGTCCGCCGGCGGTCCTTCCCGGTCGAAGCCGTGGCGGAAGCCGAAGCCGCCGTGGTCGCGGAACCGCAGCCTCAGCTGTCCGTTGACGAGGTCTTCGATTCGCTGCCCGAGGTCCTTGAGGACCTGCTGCTCCTCGGCCTTGCTCAGGCGGCCGGCCTTGACGGCCTCGTCGAGCTTGGCCCGCGCATCCTTCAGCATCGCCGCCTTCAGCCCGTCGACCGACTTGCCCTCGGCCTCCGCGATCTGCGCGAGCGTCTTGCCGTTGTTGATGCGGCTCTCGAGCTGGGCCTCGGTCAGCCCGAGGTAGGTCGCGGCCGCGTCGAGCCCGTGGAAGAACGGGTGCGGCGCGCCGAAGCCTGGCCCGAACGCGGGCGGCCCGAAGAGCGGGAAGTCACCCGACTCGATCCGCTGCTTCAGCTCGTCGCCCTGCTGCTCCGTCAGCCGGCCGGCGGCCACCGCCGCGTCGATCCGGTCCTCGAAGGCCTTCTTGAGCGCGGCGCTGAGCTTGCTCGGCGCGATGCCCAGCGTCTTGGCCGCGTCGTTGATGACCGCCTTGCTCTCGGCGCTCGGGGACTGCGTCATCTTCGTCGCGGCCACGCCGGCGCCGGCGCCGCCGACGGCCAGCGCGGCCGCCGCGCCCGCGATCACCTTTCGTCTCATCGCCATCACGTGCTCCTTTCGGTCGGTTTCCTCTCCAGCGGGCCTTCCGCGCATTCGGGAGGCGGCTGCTGCCAGCGCCGCTCACGAAACCACGGCCCGCTGAGAGCCGCGTGAGAGCCGCGTGAGAAGTCGCTAAGAGCTGGAGCGCCCGTTCAGGCGGAGCCGCATCAGCGTGCCGCCGTCGCGCGGCTGCTCCGCGATGACGGAGCCGCCGTGCGACTCCGCGACCTGCTTCACGATCGCGAGCCCGAGCCCGGACCCAGGCAGCCCGCGCGCGTCGCGCGAGCGGTAGAAGCGGTCGAACACGTAGGGCAGGTCCTCTTCCGCGATCCCCGGCCCGTGGTCGCGCACCGCGACCTCGCCGTCCCGCACGACGACCTCGACCGGCCCACCGGGCGGGCTCCACTTGGCCGCGTTGTCGAGCAGGTTGGCGACCGCGCGCTCGATGGTTGACGGCGGGCCGTAGACGAGCGACTCCCGCAGGTCGGTCGCGAACTCGACGTTCGGGCGATTGCGGCGGGTGCGCTCGACCGCGTCCGCGGTGAGCAGGTCGAGCCGCACGTCGCCCGGCGGCTCGACGACCGCGTCCGGCCTGCTCTCGCGCGCAAGCTCGATCAGCTCGCCGATCAGCGCCGTCATCTCGCCGATCTGCTCGACCACGTCGTCGAGCAGGCGCTCGCGCTCCTCGGGCGCGAGCTGATCCTCGCGCGCGAGGACCTCGATGTTCGTCCGCAGGCTCGTGAGCGGCGTGCGCAGCTCGTGCGAGGCGTCGGAGACGAGCTGGCGCTGCGAGCGCATCGAGCGCTCCAGGGCGCCGAGCATCGTGTTGAACGTCTCGGCGAGCCGGCTCAGCTCGTCGCCGCCGCGCGCCTCGATGCGCCGGCTCAGGTCGCGCGTGCGCGCCACGTGCTCGGCCGCCTCGCTGAGCTCGCGCACCGGGCGTGTGGCCGTGCGCGTGACCACCAGCCCGAGCGCGGCCGCGAGCCCTACCCCGCCGGCGCCCAGCGCGGCGAGGATCAGTCCCAGCCGGCCGATCGCCTGGTCGGTGTCGTCGACGGGCTGGGCGGCCTGGATCGCGATGCCGGGCTCGATCGCCCGCGTGAACACGCGCGTGTGGAC
>JBJMJY010000078.1:0-5661 GCA_045806105.1 Gaiellaceae bacterium
TCGCCGCGATGTTAAGGAGGATGCCCACGCACGCGAGGCCGACGACGAGGCTGGAGCCGCCGTACGAGACGAACGGCAGCGGGATCCCCGTCAGCGGCGCGAGCCCCATCACGGCCGCGAGGTTGATCGCCGCCTGACCGCAGACGAGCGCGGTCAGGCCGGCGGCGAGCCGCTTTCCGAAGGGGGCCTTGCAGTCGATCGCGAACTTCAGGCCCGCGTAGGCGAACGCGCAGTAGGCGGCGATCACGGCGGTCGCGCCGACGAGGCCGAGTTCCTCGCCGATGATCGCGAAGATCATGTCCGTGTGAGCCTCCGGCAGGTAGTTCACCTTCTGGACGCTCTGGCCGAGGCCGACGCCGAAGATGCTTCCCGAGCCGAGGCCGATCATCGCCTGGACGGTCTGGAAGCCGGCGCCCTGCGCGTCCTGCCAGGGGTTGAGGAAGCTGAAGAGGCGGGCGCGGCGGTACGGCTCGAGCCAGACGGCGACGAGGCCGAGCGAGGCGGCGATGCCGAGGCCGGCGCCGAGCGTGCGGGTCGGCGTGCCGGAGACGAGCAGGATCGCGGCGAGCATCGCGACGATCGCGATCGCCGTCCCGAGGTCTGGCTCCACGAGGATCAGGCCGCAGAAGACAGCTGTTACGACGCCGATCGGCCGCCAGAGCTCGCCGAGCGTGCGCGGCGCGCGGTGGCGCGCGAGGTACGACGCGGCCCAGACGGCGAGCGCGAGCTTCGCCAGCTCCGATGGCTGGAACGCCGCGGGGCCGATCGAGATCCAGCGGCGGGCGCCGTTCGTTGCGCGGCCCAGCACGAGCACGGCCAGCAGGAGGCCGATGCTCGTGACGACGAGCGTCGGCGCCAGCGCGCGCAGTGCGTGGAAGTCCACGCGCGAGCAGACGACCATCAGGACGAGGCCGAGGAACGCGTAGACCGCCTGCCGCTTGAGGTAGTACGCCGGGTCGCCGTTGGCCAGCGCGGCGGACGCCGAGGTGGCGCTGTAGACCATCACGAGACCGAACGCGACCAGACTGAGGGTCACGAGGATCAGAACCCTCGATTCGAGCCCGCGCCTCACGCGGACAGGTTCTGCACCAGCCTCCTGAACTCCTCGCCGCGCTCCTCGAAGTCGCGGTACTGGTCGTAGCTCGCGCAGGCCGGCGAAAGCAGGACGACGTCGCCCGGCTGCGGGTCGATCGCCGCGAGCGCGGTCGCGAGATCGCCGTCTCGCTGTGCCTCCGGGATGACGGCGGCGAGCTCGCCGGCGGTCTCGCCGATCAGGTGGATGCTGCGCACGTTCGGCCCGATCGCGCGCGCGAGCGGCGCGAAGTCCTCGCCCTTGCGCGAGCCGCCGAGGATCAGGTGCAGCTGCTCGTCCGCGTACGCCGCGAGGGCCCGCAGCGCGGCCGCGACGTTCGTCGCCTTCGAGTCGTTGACGTAGCGGACGCCGCCGACCTCACCAACCGGCTCGAGGCGATGGGCGACGCCCGGGAAGGCTCGCAGCGCCTGGGCGATCCGGTCGTCCGGCGTCCCGAGCGCGCGCGCCGCAGCCGTCGCTGCCGCCGCGTTCTCGCGGTTGTGCGCACCGCGGATCAGCGGCTCCGCCGGGAGCTCGTCGTCGACCGAGAACTCGATCCCGTCGAGGCCGCTTCCCCGCGGCACGACCTTTGCGCCGGCGCGCTCGAAGATCCGCAGCTTGGCCTCGCGGTATTCCTCGAAGGACGCGTAGCGGTCGAGGTGGTCGGGCTCGAGGTTCAGCAGGACCGCGACTTCACATGCGAGCTGGTGCACGTCCTCGAGTTGGAAGCTCGAGAGCTCGCAGACGACGAGCGCGCCGGGCTCGACCTCGCCGTCGAGGTCGGTCAGCGCCCGGCCGACGTTGCCGGCGGTCGGCGCGTCCAGGATCGCGCCGAGCAACTCGGTGGTTGTCGTCTTCCCGTTCGTGCCGGTGACGCCGACGAGCCGCGGCCGCAGGAGCCGGTAGCCGAGCTCGACCTCGCTCCAGATCTCGACGCCCCGCCGCTCCGCCTCCACGACGAGCGGCGCCTCGCGGGGGACGCCCGGGCTCTTCACCATCACCTCGGCGCGTTCGAGCAGCGAAAGGTCGCCGTCGTTCCCGAGCGTGCGGTCGGCCGCAACCACGTCGACCCCGCGCCGCTCGAGCGCCGCGACCGCCGCCTTGCCGGAGCGAGCGAGCCCGAGCACGAGCACCCGTTGTGGAAGCTCCGTCACAACCCCGTCACGTGTCTGACACCTTCGCCCGCCACGACGAAGCGCATTCCGGAGCGGCTCCTGTGGAATCGCCGGCGCAGTTCTGCGCGCGTGTCTGGCACCGTTGTCGACCTCACGGCACGGCGAGGCGTCAGCGGAACCCGGTGAAGTAGCGGTAGTAGAGCGCGAAGCCGATCGCGCAGAGAATCCCGGTCACGATCCAGAAGCGCACCATGATCTTCGTCTCCGACCACGCCTTCAACTCGAAGTGGTGCTGGATCGGCGCCATCAGGAACACGCGCCGCTTGAAGAACTTGAAGCTGAAGACCTGCACGATCACCGACAGGGCAGCAACCGCAAAGATCCCGCCGACCAGCAGCAGCAGGAAGATCGTCTTCGTGAAGATGGCGAACGCCGCCAGCGCACCGCCGAGCGCCATCGAGCCGGTGTCGCCCATGAACACCTCGGCCGGCCAGGCGTTGTACCAGAGGAACCCGATCGCCCCGCCGATCAGCGCCGCCGCGATGATCGCCAGATCGAGCTTCGTCTCGAAGCGGTGCCCCGGCGGCCCGGAGCGGATCCACGAGATCACGATCATCGAGGCGAAGGTGAAGAGCGCGATGATGACCGTCCCGGCCGCGAGCCCGTCCACGCCGTCGGTGAGGTTGACGCCGTTCGCAGCACCCGCGATTACGAGGAAGAGCAGGCCGTACCACGCATACGAGAGCTCGAGGTCGCCGACGCCGGGGATGTAGACGCTCGTCGGCAGATGCTGGTGCTGCGCGGCGATGCCGACGCCGACGGTGATCGCGCCGAGCAGGATCAGCTTCCAGCGGCCGTTGAGGCCGAGGGAGCGGCGGTGCGTCAGCTTGATGAAGTCGTCGAGGAAGCCGATCGCGCCGCAGGCCAGCGTCACGAAGAGCACCGTCAGCGCGGGGACGGTGTACTTGCTCAGCGCGAGGAACCCGGACGCCGCCGCGAGCAGGATCAGCAGGCCGCCCATGGTCGGCGTGCCCTGCTTGGCCACGTGGTGCTCCGGCCCTTCCTCGCGGATGTGCTGGCCGTACTCCTTGCGCCGCAGGTAGGCGACGAACTTCGGGCCGACGAAGATGGAGATCAGGAGGGCGATCACGCCCGCCAGGAGGACGCGGCTCAAGCGCTCACCGCCGCCAGCGCCTCCGCCACGCGCTCGAGGCCCATCGCGCGCGAGGCCTTGACGAGGACGCAGTCGCCGGGCTCGACCAGGTCGCTCGCGTCGGCTGCTGCTGCGTCAGCGTCACGCGCCCAGCGGGTGACGGCGACGCCGGATGCGCCGTCGACGTAGCCGCGTGCGAGCTCGCCGACCGCCAGCAGCGCCTCGACCCCGTGCCGCGCGACCTCCCGGCCGATCTCCTCGTGAAAGGCCGGCGCGCCCGGCCCGAGCTCGGCCATGTCGCCGAGGATCGCGACGCGGCGGCGCGGCCCCGCGGTGGCCGCGAGGTGGACGAGCGCCGCCCGCATCGAGACGGGGTTGGCGTTGTAGGCGTCGTTGATCAAGAGGCCGCCGCCGGGGAGCGGCAGCTCCTCGCCGCGCCAGCGCGAGAACTCGACGTCGACCCGCTCCGGCCGCGGGAGGTCGAGTGCGTCGAAGACTGCGAGCGCCGCGGCCGCGTTGGCGGCCTGGTGCTGTGCGGTGAAGTTGAAGCTGACGCCGTCGACGGTCGTGCGGCCGTCGTCGCGCTCTGCGTTCGGCTCTTCGAGGCGCAGAACCGTGACGTCGTCGCGTTCGACCGGGAATCCGGCGGGCACGATCGCCGTTCCGCCCGGCGGCAGCGCGGCGACGAGCTCGCTCTTCGCCCGCATCACGCCCTCGAGTGAGCCGACGAGCTCGAGGTGGACGGGGCCAACGTTGACGACGACGCCGATGTCGGGCCGCGCAATCTTGCAGAGGTCGGCGATCTGGCCGAAGCCGCGCATCGCGAGCTCGAGGACGCATACCTCGCTGTTGGGCTCGAGACGGCACAGCGTCAGCGGGACGCCGATCTCGTTGTTGTAGCTCGCCTCCGCGGCGACGGTGCGTGCGACCGGAGCGCAGAGCGCGGCGAGGATGTCCTTCGTCGACGTCTTGCCCGTCGAGCCGGTGATGCCGACGACACGCGCGTTCGAACGGTCGCGGACAAGAGCGCCGAGCGCAGCGAACGCCTTGAACGGGTGCTCCGGCACGAGGGTCGCCGCGGCGCCTTGCTCGAGGGCGGCCTCGCGGAAGTCGACCCCTTGGCCAACCGCGACGAAGAGGTCGCCCGCGCGGACGCGGCGGGAGTCGACCTGCACGCCCGTGATCACGTCGGCGCGTCCGTCCAGCTCGCCGAGGTGCGGCAGCTCGTCGAGGCGCAGTGGGATCACGCAGGTGCCCCCAGCCGCCGCAACGCCTCGCGCGCGACCTCGCGGTCGTCGAACGGGATGGTGCGGTCGGCGAACCGCTGGCCCTGCTCGTGCCCTTTGCCGGCGATGACGACGACGTCGCCCTCGCCGGCCGCTCCCACCGCCCGCGCGATCGCCTCGCGGCGGTCGGGCTCGACCTCGGCGTCGCCGGCGCCCTCGAGGATTTCGGCGATGATCGCCTCTGGCTCCTCGCTACGCGGGTTGTCGGACGTGACGATGGCGAGGTCGGCGAGATCGCTCGCGATCCGCCCCATCAGCGGCCGTTTGCCGCGGTCGCGGTCGCCCCCGCAGCCGAAGACACAGATGACGCGGTTCTGCGCAAGATCGCGGGCGGTACGCAGGACGTTCTCCAACGAGTCGGGCGTGTGCGCGTAGTCGACGAGGACCGCGAACGGCTGGCCCTCGTCCACCGCCTCGAAGCGGCCCGGAACCCCGCGCAGCTCCTTCACCCCGTAGGCGATCGCGTCGTCGTCGATGCCCAGCAGGCGCGCGGCGGCGACCGCGCCAAGGACGTTCGCAACGTTGAAGCGGCCGCGCAGGCGCGTCTCGAGCTCGATGCCGCCGGTGCGGAACCGCGCGCCGCGCGGGGTCAGTTCGAGCTCCTCCCCGCGGAGGTCCGCGTCGTCGGCTAGGCCGAACGTGAGCAGCTCGTTGTGACCGCGCAGCTCGTCGGCGAGGCGGCGGCCGTGCTCGTCGCCGACGTTCACCGCCGCAGGCGGCCGCGCGTCAGTGAAGAGCCGCCGCTTCGCCTCGAAGTACCGCTCGAGCGTGCCGTGGAAGTCGAGGTGGTCCTGTGTCAGGTTCGTGAAGACGAGCGCGCTGAAGCGGACGCGATCGAGCCGGCCGAGCTCGGACCCGTGCGAGGTCGCCTCGACGGCGGCGCTGCGATCGCCCGCATCGAGCATCTCGCGAAAGGTGCGCTGGAGGTCGATTGCCTCGGGCGTGGTGCGGATCGCCGGCCGCCGCTCGCCGCCGACCCGGCTCTCGATCGTCCCGAGCAGCCCGGGGCGCCGGCCCGCAGCGGCGAGGATCGCG
>JBJMJY010000079.1:0-14453 GCA_045806105.1 Gaiellaceae bacterium
GCGTGAAGCCGCCGGGCCGGACGTGCGTCGTCTCGGGGTGCTCGGCGGCGTAGATGTGGTCGGTCATGTGCCTCCTAGTGGGTTTCCAGATGGATGCCGCATTCGAGCTTGTCCGAACCCGCCCAGCGGCCGGCGCGCTCCACCTCGTCGGGCGCGATCGGCCGCGAGCACGGGATGCACCCGATCGAGCGGAAGCCCACGTCGTGGAGCGGGTTGTAGGGAATCTCGTTGACGGTGATGTAGGCCCAGACGCGCTTCTCGTCCCAGTCGGCGAGCGGATGGAGCTTCCAGACCTCGTAGCGCTCCGACCACTGCACCTTCGGCGTGGTCGCGCGGCTCGGCGACTGGTCGCGGCGGATCCCCGAGATCCAGGCGTCGTAGGGCTCGAGCGCGTTGAGCAGCGGCTCGACCTTGCGGACGTGGCAGCAGCGGTCGGGGTCGGTCTCCCAGAGGTTCGGTCCCTCCTGCCGGTGCTGCTCGGCGACCGTGATCAGCGGGGGCGGTGGGCGCAGGTTGATGCCGTAGCGCTCGACCAGCCGGTCGCGCGTCTCGTAGCTCTCGCGGAAGAAGAGATGCGTGTCGAGCTCGATCACGGGGATGTCGAGCTCGAGCTGCGCGACCATGTGCACGAGCACCGACGACTGCTTCTGCCACGAGCACGTCAGGCAGAGGCGGTCGCCGAACTCGTCGGAGGCCCAGCGGAGGACGTCCTCCGCTTGCATCGTCTCGACGTCAGGGGGCTGCAGGCTCGGCGTCGCCAAGCAGCACCTCCTTGAGCGTGTCGCCGCGCAGGCCGAGGCGCAGCGTCTCGAGCGGGATGACCTCTTCTGGCGGGATGTTGCCGAGGTTCACGTTCGCGCCGAACTGCTTCACGAACCAGGCCTGGTTCGACTTCGTCGGCGCCTCGAAGATCAGCTCGCCGACATCGATCTCGTGGACGATCTCGTCGACGAGGCCGGTGCGCATCTCGCCCGTCGGGCGGTAGATGCCCGCGGTGCCGCCCTCGCGGCCCTCGGTGATCACCTTCCAGGCGCCTGCCTCCAGCTCCTCCTTGATCCACTCGACCCACTGGTACGGCGCGTACACGACGTCGGCGTCCTTCGAGCCGACCTCCGAGAGGACGGTGAAGTCGCGCGCGAACTCGGCGATCAGCTCGAGCTTGCGCTCGCGCGGGATGTCGACCGTGCCGTCCGAGATCTCGACGTGCGAGAAGCGGTGCTCGACGAGCCAGGCCTTGAACTCGTCCAGCTTGCCGCGGCCGTACACCGCCTCGAACAGCGTGCCCCCGCAGACCACGGGCGTCGCGAACGAGCGGTAGAGCGCGATCTTTTTCTCGAGGTTGTTGGTGACGTACGAGGTGCCCCAGCCGAGCTTGACGATGTCGACGTACTGGCCGCCCGTGTCGAACATGCCCTCGATCTCGCGCAGGTTGAGGCCCTTGTCGATGACGTGCGTGAGCCCCTCGGTGCGCGGCTTGCCGGGACGGGCGGGCAGGTCGAGAAAGCCGTCCTCAAAGGCGGGCATAGAGCTCCTCCAGCTTCTTCTGCGCGGCGGACTGCACGTCGTGGTAGAGGGAGTTGCCGTGGGCGTCGATGCCGACGGTGAGCGGGCCGAAGTCCTTCACGCGGAACTTCCAGAGGCACTCCGGCATCAGCTCCTCCCAGGCGACCTCCTCGATCTCCTCGATCTGCGTCGTCTCCAGCGCGGCCGCGCCGCCGACGATCGCGAAGTAGACCATCCCGAGCCGCTGCATCGGCTCGATCGCCTCGTCCGGGAAGCCGCCCTTGCCGCAGATCGCGCGCACGCCGTACTGCGCCCCGAGCGGCTCGGTGAATCGCACCATCCGCGCGCTCGTGGTCGTGCCGATGCAGACGGGGTCGTAGCCGCCGTCGTCGCGCTTGCGGACTCCGGGGGCGGTGTGGAGCAGGAACGCGCCGCGCAGGTCCATCGGCGGCTCGACGCCCTGGTCGAAGATCCGCACCTGCGTGCGGTCGCGGATGCCGATGATGTGGCCCTGGACGACGACCTCGTCCCCGGCGCGCAGCTTCAGGATCTCTTGCTCGTCGGCAATCGGAAACGTGACTTCGTGCCTCGCCATCACGCCTCCCGATCGAAGTCGACGGAGCCGTCGGCGGCGATGTGCGCGGTGGCGCGGCGGGCCGCCCAGCACTGGTAGTTGACGGCGACCGGATTGAGCGTCATGTGCGTGTCGGCGTGCTCGATGTGGCAGTTGAGCACCGTCACGTCGCCGCCGAGGCCCATCGGGCCGATCCCGGTCTCGTTCAGCAGCTCGAAGAGCTCCTCCTCGAGCTTCGCCACGTGCGGGTCGGAGTTGCGCGTGCCGATCGGCCTCGCGATCGCCTCCTTGGCGAGGTACATCGCGTAGTCCGCCGAGCCGCCGATGCCGACGCCTACGATCCCGGGCGGGCACGGCTTGCCACCGGCGCCCACGATGGACTCGAGCACGAACTGCTTGATCCCCTTCACGCCGTCGGCGGGGACGCACATCTTCAGGAAGCTCATATTCTCCGAGCCCGAGCCCTTGGGCACGCACTTGACGTCGAGCCCGTCCCAGTCCTCGACGAACTCCCAGTGCACGATCGGCAGCCGGTGGCCGGTGTTCGGGCCGGTGTTCTCGCGCGTGAGCGTGTGGACGGCGTTCGAGCGCAGCGGATGCTCCAGGGTCGCGCGCTCCGTGCCGGCCTTCAGCGCCTCGTAGATCCGCACCGGATGCAGCGGGAAGTGCTCGCCGACGTGGCAGGTGTAGACGGCGATGCCGGTGTCCTGGCAGACGAGGTTCTTCTGGTCGTCCGCGACCTCGACGTTGCGGACGATCGTGTCGAGCACGCGGCGGCCGGGGACCGAGGTCTCGCGCCGCTGCGCGTCGAGGAGCGCGTCGCGGAGGTCCTGTGGGATGTCCTTCAACGCCCAGACGTAGAGGTACGCGGCGGCGTCCTCGACTGCCTGGCGCAGGTCTGTCGCCACGACACTCACGCGGCCTTCCCCGCAGCCGTGGCGCCGGCGCGGCGGCCGAAGACCGTGCACTCGAGCAGGCTGTTGCCCATCATCCGGTTGCGCCCGTGTGTGCCGCCGGCGATCTCGCCGCAGGCGAAGAGGCCGGGCAGCGTCGTCTCGCCGTGCTCGTCGATCACGAGGCCTCCGTTCTGGTAGTGCAGGACCGGGTAGGTGAGAATCGGCTCGCGCAGCGGGTCGATCCCGGCGGAACGGTAGCGCCGCAGCATGTAGGGCAGCGAGATCTCCGCGTCGTGCTCCGCAACGCGCGTCGTGTCGAGCAGCACCGAGGGGCGGCCGTCTGGCGTCTCGACGCCGCGGCCGGCGTCCACCTCGTCGAAGATCGCCTGCGAGACCGCGTCGCGTGGGCCGAGCGGGTCGGTGAACTCCTCGCCGTCGGCGTTCAGCAGCGTCGCGCCGTAGGCGCGCGTCGTCTCCGGGATCGAGTAGCCCTGCATCGTGGGCGGCCACGCGCCGCCGTTCGGGTGGTACTGGAGCGCGTCGAGGTCGCGGCTCGCCGCACCGAGCTCGAGCGCGAGCCGCGTCACCTCGCCGGTCGCCCCGGGATGGTTGGTCGAGAGCTCGCCCCGCTCCTCGGCCTCGCGGTAGCAGCGGCCGCCCGCGGCGAGCACGACGGCGCCCGCGTCGATCACGAGCTCGTCGCCGCTCTTCCGGCGGCAGGTCGCAATCCAGCCGTTGTCGGCCTGCTCGAGCCCGACCAGCGGGGAGTTCGGGAACGCCTCGCCGCTCGAGGCGGTGTAGGCGTCGCGCAGCGCGCTCGTGATCGCGTGACCGGTGCGGTCGCCGACCTGCAGCAGCCGCTTCCGGCTCGCGCCCCCGCAGCGCGCAAGGCGGTAGCCGCCGTTTTCGTGCGTGAACTCGACGCCCTGCTCCTCGAGCCAGCGGATCGCCGCGGGCGCCTCGCCGGTGAGCACCTCCACGAGCCCACGGTCGGCCGTTTCATGCGAGCTCTGCCAGACGTCCTCCGCGTGTTGCGCGGGAGAATCGTCGTCGCCGAACGCCGCCTGGATGCCGCCCTGCGCCTTGGCCGAGTTGCACGATTGCAGCGAGCCCTTCGTAACGAGGGCGACTCGGGCCCCGGCGCGCTCGGCGGAGAGCGCGGCCGCGAGGCCCGACGCTCCGCTTCCGACCACGAGCACGTCGAAGGACAGCCGCTCGGCCACGGCTTCATCGTACCCTAATCCGAGGCATTAGCACCACTTATCACCAGGCGGAGGGCTATGCTCGCCGACCATGCGATGGCTGGCGAAGGCGGCGCTCCAGCGTGGGCTCGGGGCGCTCCCCCAGGGCGAGCGCCTGAACTACTTCTTCCAGCGGCGGGTGCTGCGCTCGCTGCCCGCGGGCGAGGCGGCGTTGCGGCGCAAGTTCTCGCGAGCCCTCCAGCACCTCGGCGTCTACCGCGAGCACGGGCGGGGGGTGCGGCCGGCGGAGGCGACGTTCTACGAGTTCGGCGCCGGCTGGGACCTCGCGATCCCGCTCGCCTACGCGCTCCTCGGCGTGGGGCGGCAGGTGCTCGTCGACATCCGGCCGAGCGCGCGGCTCGAGCTCGTGAACGACTCGCTCGCGTCCCTGGAGCGACTGCGGCCCGGGCTCGAGGCCGAGGCGGGCTCGGAGCTGCGTCCGCTCGGCAGGCCGCTGGGCTCGCTCGACGAGCTCGAGTCGCGCTTCGGCATCCGTTACGTGGCGCCGTGCGACGCGCGCGACACCGGCCTCCCCGACGGATCGATCGAATTCGCGTCCAGCACGGATACCTGCGAGCACATCCCCGAAGACGACCTCGCGTCGATCTTCCGCGAGACGCGGCGCCTGTTGCGGCCGGGCGGCGCGTTCAGCTGCCGCATCGACCTCCAGGACCACTACGCGTATTTCGACCGCAGCATCTCGCGCTACAACTTCCTCCGCTTCTCCGACGGCACCTGGCGGCTCGCCAACTCGCCGCTCCACTTCCAGAACCGGCTGCGCTCGCCCGACTATCTGCGGCTCGTTCGGGAGGCAGGCCTCGAGCTCGCCTCGACGACGCCGTCCGGCCCGAGCGAGGAGGGTCTCGCGGAGCTGGAGTTACTCCCGCTCGCGCCGCGCTTCCGCGGCTACGCGCCGGAGGAGCTCGGCGTCACCGTGCTGTCGTTCGTCGCGCGCCGGCCGGCTTGAGCGTTCGGGCACCGCTGCCGATCTTCGGGAGATGGCTCGCGGGCTTTCCCTCGTCTCGCTGCTCGTCGCGCTGCTCGTCGGCGGCTGGCTGCTGACCGCACAGCAGTCGAGCCCCAGTCGCGCGACCGCCACCCAGGCGGTCGACGAGGCGCAGCATGCGGCGAACGGCATCGCCTTTCAGCAGGCGCAGGCCCAGCTCGAGCAGTTCCACGCGCTGAACGCCAGCTATGCAGGGGCTTCGCTTGGCGGCTTCGGCGTCACGCTCGCGCGCGCCGACGCAGGCTCCTACTGCATCCAGACCGCGACCGCGCACCTCGCCGGGCCGGGCGGCGCCGCCGCCGCCGGTCCCTGTTGAGTCACCAGACGGAGCGCAGGAGCGCCGCGATCTCCGCCGGGCTCGCCGGACGCGGGTTCGCCTTCGCGCCTGCCCGCTGAGCGGCGGCCTCGGCGACCTCCTCGAGCCCCTCCTCGGGCACGCCGAGGTCGCGGAACCGCGTGAAGCCGGAGGCGCGGGCAAGCCCCTCGATCGCGGCGGCCGGGTCGTCGCTGCCCAGCGCGTCGCCGAAACGGCGGATCGCCTCGCCCGCGACGGGCTCGTTGAAGCGGAGCGCAGGAGGCAGGCAGAGGGCGTTCGCTGCGCCGTGGGCGATCCCGTAGCGGCCGCCGACCGCTTGCGCCATCGCGTGGCCGAGCGCGAGGCCGGCCGAGGCCAGCGCGGCGCCGGCGTGCTGCGCGCCCTCGAGCAGGTGCGTGCGCGCGTCGAGGTCGTGCCCGTCCTCGAGCACCCGCGGCAGCCACTCGCCGATCAGCCGCGCGCCCGCGAGCGCCTCGCGGTCGCCGTCGGCGTTGCGGCCCTTCACGTAGAGCGCCTCGGCGCAGTGGGCGAGCGCGTTCAGCGCGGTGCCGCCGGTCTGCTCGCTCGGGAGGTCGAGCGTCAGCCGCGGCTCGTAGACGACTCCTGCAAGGTTCGCGCCCCCGCCGCCGCCCCTCATGCGCCGGTCCGCGTCGCGCACGCCGAAGTAGTCGGTCCACTCGGCGCCGGAATAGGTCGTCGGCACCGACACGAGCGGCGAGCCGATCTCGGCCGAGACTGCTTTGGCGAGGTCGATCGCGCTGCCGCCGCCGACCGTGAGCAGTCCGTCGGCCCCGGACGCCGCGGCGACGATCTCGGTGATGCGGTCGGTGGGCACCTCGCTCCAGCGCCCGGTGGATACGAGCGGCAGGTCGGCCCAGCGGTCGCTCGCGACGAGGAAGGGGTGCTCGACGCCGAGCTCGCCGAGGAGCGGCTCGAGCTCCTCGAGCCCCCAGCGGACGATCACAGCCGCTCGCGCGCGAACGCGAGGAACGCCTCGGCCGCTCGCGTCGGCGAGCGGCCGGCGGACCGGACGAGCGAGACGTCGCGCGCGGGGTCGAGCCCGCGGACCCGCGCCGTCGCAAGCGTGCCTGCGGCGAGGTCCGCCGCGACCGCTGCGCGCGAGATGAAGGTCACGCCGTAGCCCGCGACCACGGCGGCCTTCGCCGACTCCTGCAGTCCGAGCTCGAGGCGCGGCTCGAGGTCGCGGAGGCGAACACCCGCCTTGCGCAGCTCGTCCTCGATCACCTGCCGCACCCCCGCGCCCTCCTGCATGACGATCAGCGGCTCGTTGCGCAGCTGCGCGAGCGTGAGGGTGCGGCCGGCGAAGGCGTGACCCGGCGGGACGGCGAGTACGACCTCATCCCGGAAGAAGGGCTCGAAGACGACGCCGCGATGCCGCCGCGCTGCGCCGACGACGCCGAGCTCGAGCTCGCGCTCGGCGACGCGCTCGACGACCGACTGCGTGTCCGAGATCGAGAGCGAGACGGCAACTGAGGGGTTCGCCCGCTGGAACTCGCAGAGGAGCAACGGCACGACCGTGCTGCCCGGGCCGGTCGAGGCGCCGACGTGGAGCGTCCCCCCGAGCTCCCCGCCGTCGGCGGCCTGCAGCTCGTCGACGAGCTGCTCCTCGAGCTGCAGCATCCGCTGGGCGCTTCGGTAGAGCGCGGCGCCGGCCTCGGTCGGCTCGACGCGCCGCCCAGAGCGGTCGAGCAGCTTGCGCCCAAGGCGTTTCTCGAGCGACCGCACCTGAAGGCTGACCGCGGGCTGCGTGACGCCGAGGCGCTCCGCCGCCTGCGAGAAGCTCTTGCGCTCGACGACCGCGCAGAACGCGGCAAGCTGGCGCGTGTCCATAAGCAGAGCTTATCGCTAGGCGTCACACTTCCGGCACGAAGCTGCGACAGTCTCGCGCGAATTTCGCCGATACGATCGCGGCTGGGTGGTGGGTTAGGGGTGCCCCAGGAGCGGCCGGGTCCGGCGGCGGGGGCGGGTCGCTCCGACGTAGCATCTGGGCCGTGGCGGCTCCGCAGCCGAGGCCGAGCGATTCGTTCGTCGAGCGGTTCTCCACGCTCGTGCGCGGGTCGCCCAAGCGCCGCGTCGACCTCGAGCTGCGGCTGCTCGACGTGCTCTTCTCCGGCTTCTTCCTGCTAGTCGCGTCGCCGCTGATCGCTCTCATCGCGCTCGCGCTGCTGCTCACGAGCGGCCGCCCACTCCTGTACCGAGGCGAGCGCGTCGGGCGCGACGGCCGCATCTTCCAGATGCTCAAGTTCCGCACGCTACGCCGCGGCGCCGAAGAACGGCTTGGCCCGTACCTCGGCGAGGAGCTCGTCCGCCGCACCCGCGAGGAGACGACCGCCGTCGGCCGCCGCCTGCGCGCCGCCCAGCTCGACGAGCTGCCCCAGCTCTGGAACGTGCTCCGCGGCGACATGAGCCTCGTCGGGCCGCGGCCGATCCGGCCGCGTTTCTTCGAGGAGCTCGCGTCCGAACTGGCGGCCTACTGGCAGCGCCTCGTCGTCCGCCCCGGCCTGACCGGCTTCGCGCAGGTCAGGCGCGGCTACGAGACCTCGATGGCCGAGAAGCTCGCGCACGACCTCGAGTGGATCGCCGATCGCTCGGTGCCGCTCTACCTGCGTACGCTCACGGCCACAGGCTTCCGCGTCGGCGGCCAGACGCTGAGGAGCCTGGTCGGGCGCGGTCACTAGACTCGAACGCCAATGTGCGGGATCTGCGGAATCGTCTCGGCGAGCGGACCCGCCGACCCCGACCGGCTCGCGCGGATGAGCTCGAAGCTCGTCCACCGCGGCCCCGACAGCGACGGCACCTTCGTCGACGGCCCGGCCGGGCTCGCCGCCCGCAGGCTCGCGATCATCGACCTCGCGACGGGCGACCAGCCGATCGCCAACGAGGACGGGACCGTCCACGTCGTCCAGAACGGTGAGCTCTACAACTACCGCGAGCTGCGCACGGAGCTCGAGCGCGCGGGCCACCGCTTCCGCACGCAGGGCGACACCGAAGTGCTCGTACACCTCTACGAGCAGGAAGGCACGGCCTTCGCACGGCGGCTGCGCGGGATGTTCGCCATCGCGCTCTGGGACGGAAGGCGGCGGCGGCTCGTGCTCGCGCGCGATCGCTTCGGGATCAAACCGCTGTACTTCCGCGCCGTCAGCGGCGGACTCGAGTTCGCCTCCGAGCTGCGCTCGCTGCCGCGCGGCGAGATCGACCTGGATGCGCTCGAGGCGTTCCTCACCTTCAACTCGATCCCGGCGCCGTTGACGATCTTTCGCGAGATCCGGAAGCTGCCTCCGGGCCACGTGCTCGTCTGGGAGGGCGGCCAGGTTCACGCCGAGCGCTACGCGCGGCCGGTCCCGGCCCCGCTCGACGAGCTGCGCGCCGACGACGAGGCGGAGCTGCTCGAGGAGCTACGCGCGCGGCTGCGCGACTCCGTCCGCGCGCACCTGGTGGCGGACGTGCCCGTCGGCGTGCTGCTCTCGGGTGGGATCGACTCGTCTGCGCTGGCCGCGCTCGCGGCGCAGGAGACGAGCGAGCCGGTCCGGACGTTCTCGATCGGCTTCGAGGAAAGCTCTTTCGACGAGCTCTCCGACGCGCGCCTCGTGGCCGAGCGCTACGGCACCCAGCATCGCGAGCTCGTGCTGCGGCCGGACGCGGCGCTGCTCCTGCCCGCGCTCGCCGACGCCTTCGACGAGCCGTTCGCCGACTCGTCGGCGCTGCCGACCTACCTGGTCTCGCAGCTCGCCGCGCAGGACGTCAAGGTTGCGCTCTCCGGCGAGGGCGGGGACGAGCTCTTCGGCGGCTACTACACGTACGTCGCCGACCTGCTGGCCGAGCGCACCGGCCGCATCGCCGCGCTTGCGCGGCCGCTGGTCGAGCGTCTGCCGACCTCGACCGCCCGCGCGAGCTTCGACTACAAGGCCAAGCGCTTCACCCGCGGAGCGCACCTGCCGCCGCTCGAGCGCCACCACGCGTGGAAGGAGATCTTCTCGCCCGCCGCGCGCGCGGAGCTGACCGGCCGCCGCCACGGCTTCGACCCGGTCGACCTCTACCGCGAGCGCTTCGCCGAGACCGACGGTGCGGAGCTCCTCGCCCGCCTCCAGGACGTCGACCTCGGCATCTACCTGGTGGACGACCTGCTGGTGAAGACCGATCGCGCGTCGATGGCGCACTCGCTCGAGGCGCGCGTCCCGTACCTCGACGCCGCCGTCGCCGCCTTCGCGCAGGCGCTGCCGCGGCGCCACCGCGTGCGCGGCCTGCGCAAGAAAGTGCTGCTGCGCAAGGCGGTCGCACCGCTCCTCCCGGAGCGGATTGCGCGCGGCAAGAAGCGCGGCTTCTCGATTCCCGCGGCGGCCTGGCTCCGCGGTGAGCTCGAGCCGTTTGCCCGCGACACGCTGAACGCAGAGACCCTGCACCGGCAGGGGTTCTTCCGGCCCGAGGCGGTGAGGGAGCTCATCGACCAGCATGTCGACGGCGAGGAGGACCTCTCGAGGCAGCTCTGGGGCCTGCTCGCCTTCACGCTCTGGCACGAGCGCCACGTCGAGCGCGAGCCTGAGGCTCTGCGAGAGCCGCGGGTGGAGGCGCTCGTCAACTGAGCGACCTGCCCCCGTTCGAGCTCGGCTACCCCCGCACCGAGCTGCGGCGCCGGCTCGTCGACGCGGTCATCCGCGGCGAGAAGACCGCGACCGCCGGCCTGCTCGAGGGCGACGAGCCCGACGGGCGCGTCGGCGACCGGCAGCTGCTGGTCGGCTTTGACGACGAGCCCGTCGGCGTCGTCCAGCTGACCGAGGTGCGCGTCGTGCCGGCCGGCGAGATCGACATCGACTTCGCCCGCGACGAAGGCGAGGGCTTCGAATCCGTCGACGAGTGGCGCGACGCGCACGAACGCTTCTTTGGGCAGAAGCTCGATCCCGAGACGTCGATCGTCGCCGTCCGTTTCCGGCTGATGGAACGGCTCTGAGAGCCTGGATCGACATCACTGCGCCGGCGCACGTGCTGGTCTTCCGCCCGCTGCTGCCGCTGCTGCGCGAACGCGGCTACGAGGTCGAGATCACGGCCCGCGACTACGCGCAGACGGTGCAGCTGCTCGAGCTGCACGGGGTCGACGCCGATGTGCTCGGCCGGCATGGTGGTCGTTCGCGGGTCGGCAAGCTCCGCTCGCTCAGCTCGCGGCTGCGCGAGCTCCGGCGCTGGGCGCGCGGGCGCGAGTTCGACGTCGCGCTCGCGCACGGCTCGCACGAGCTGACGATGACGGCGAAGCGCCTCGGGATCCCGAGCGCGACGACCTTCGACTACGAGTTCGCCTGGCTGCAGCACCAACTCGGCTGCCGCGCCGCGACGCGAGTGATCGTCCCCGCCGCGATTCCGCCGGAGCGGCTCGAGCGCTACGGCGCGAAGCCAACGAAGCTGCGCCAGTACGAAGGGCTGAAGGAGGAGTACTACCTGGCGGACTTCGAGCCCGACCCCGGCGCGCTCGCGCAGTTCGAGACCGACCCGGCGCGGACGCTCGTCGTCGTGCGGACGCCGCCGGATGTCTCGCTCTACCACCGCCGCTCGAACCCGCTCTTCCCACAGGTCCTCGACCATCTCGGCCGCAACGAGGGAGTACACGCGATCGTCCTGCCCCGCACGGACGAGCAGCGCGAGTACGTTCGAAGCCTCGGCCTGCCGTCGGTGCAGGTGCCGGACCGGGCGGTGGACGGGCAGAGCCTGATCGCGTTCTCGGATCTCGTCGTCTCGGCCGGCGGGACGATGAACCGCGAGGCCGTCGCGCTGGGCGTACCGGTCTACACGACCTACGGCGGGCGGCTAGGCGGAGTGGACGAATCGCTGATCCGCGAGGGCCGGCTGATCCCGCTCTCCGACCCGCGCGCGCTCGAACTGCGCAAGCGGGGCGGCGGGCGGGAGCGGGCCAGGCGCGACCCCGGCCTGATGCTCGACCTGCTGCTGTCAGCTCGCGAGCGCGTCTAGCACTTCGGTCCCGTAGCGCTCGAGCTTCGCCGGGCCGACGCCCGGGACCGAGGCGAGCTCGCCGATCGTCTTCGGACGGCGTGCGGCGATCTCGGCCAGCGTCGAGTTGTGGAAGACGACGTACGCCGGGATCTCGTCCGCCTTCGAGCGCTCGAGGCGCCAGCGCTTGAGCGCCTGGTAGGTGGGGCTGTCGGGCTCTTCGGCGCGCGGCTTCCGCGCAGCGGCCGGTGGAGCGGCCTCCACGCCGAGCTCGAGCAGGAAACGGCTCGGCCTGCCGGCCGCCCAGGTCAGCGCCAGGTGTTTCCTCGCGCGCGTGATACCGACGTACAGCAGCCGCCGCTCCTCGGCCAGCTGCGTCGGCACGCGCATCGCGGGCTTGCACGGCAGCTCCTTCTCCTCCACGCGCGGCAGGAAGACCGCGTCGAACTCGAGACCCTTCGCGCGGTGCAGCGTGAGCAGATGGACGCCGCCCTGCGCACCGTGGTCGAAGCGCGCCTTCAGCCACTCGACCCACTGCGCGACCGTCTTGGCGCCGTCGTCGAACTCCTGGGCCAGCTTGCAGAGCCGCGCGAGGTCGGCCTGGCGCACGAGCTCGCGCTCCCCCACGCCGTCGGGAAC
Organism: Gaiellaceae bacterium; assembly: GCA_045806105.1. GTDB lineage: Bacteria > Actinomycetota > Thermoleophilia > Gaiellales > Gaiellaceae > AC-32. The sequence goes on from JBJMJY010000079.1 coordinate 12,131, forward strand.
CGCATCGATGAGCCCCTGCTGCCGCGCCACCCGCCGCACCTCCCCGGCGAGCGAGCCGAAGCCCGCGCCGCGCAGCCCCTTCAGCAGTTGCCGCGCGCCGTCGCGCGAGAGCAGCGCCGCGCCCTGGAACGGAACCCGCGCGTCGGCGAACAGCTCCTCGAAGTCGACCGAGCGCGCGTTCAGCCGCATCAGCACCGCCATCTCTTCGTACGGCACTCCCTGCGCATGCAGCCCCCTGACGCGCTCGAGCACCCAGGTGCCCTCGGCCTCGGGCGAGTCGAAGCCGTGGAGCTCAGGCTCGGGCCCCTCCGCGCGGGTCGCGCGCAGCGTCTTCTCGGCGCCGCCGAGCCTCGGCACGAGCCGGTTCGCGAGCGCGAGCACCTGTGGCGTCGAGCGGTAGTTCTCCTCCAGCCGCACGACGGTCGCCTGCGGGAAGCGCGACGCGAGCCCGAGGAGCCACTCCGGCGATGCGCCCGTGAAGCCGTAGATCGACTGGTAGTCGTCGCCGACCGCGCACACGTCGTCCCGCGGGCCCAGCCAGAGCTCGAGCAGCGACTGCTGCAGCAGGTTGACGTCCTGGTACTCGTCGACCGTGAAGGCGGCGTAACGCTCCCGCAGCGCGGCGAGCGCCCACTCGTCCTCCTCGTACATCCGCACCGCGAGCTCGAGCAGGTCCTCGAAGTCGATCGCGCCCGACGCCTCCTTGCGCCGCTCGTACTCCCGGAACACCCGCGCCATCAGGTCCTCGGGGATCGGCGGCTCGTGGGCGCCGAGGCCGTCGCGATAGGTCTGCGGCGTCAGGCGGCGGTTCTTGGCCCACTCGACCTCCGTCGCGAGGTCGCCCGCCGGCCGGAAGCGGAACGGCGGCGGCAGCGTGTTCCCGATCTGGCGCAGCAGCAGCGCCTTCGTCGACAGGATCCGCCCCGGTCCGTCGCCGCGGGCCCGCCGCAGCTGCGAGAGGGCCGCCGAGTGGAAGGTGCGCGCCTCGACGCCGGCGACGCCGAGCTTCGCGAGCCGCGCGCGCATCTCGCCGGCCGCCTTGTCGGTGAACGTGACCGCGAGGATCTGATCCGAGCGCACCGCCCCCGAGGCGACCTGCCACGCGATCCGCCGAGTGATCGTCGTCGTCTTCCCGGACCCCGCGCCGGCGAGGATGCAGACCGGCCCGCGAACCGCCTCGGCGGCGCGCCGCTGCTCAGCGTTCAGCCCCTCGAGGATCGCCGACTCGGACACCGGGCCACCCTAGCCTCGGCGGTGGACGGGCCTAGCTCAGCGTCTGTTCCGAAACCGTGTCGATCTGTGCACCGGCCAGCCGCGGCACGCGCATCATCGTCGCCAGGCGCGAGACGACCTCGAGCGTCTCGCCTTCGCGCACCAGCCGCTCGAGCTCGGCCAGCTCGTCCTGGAGCCACACCGCGTCCACGATCGGCCCGCGGACGCGCATGATCTTCGGGTGCGCGGTCGCCTCGGCGACCTCGCCCTCGCCCCAGAGCTCCTCGTGCAGCTTCTCGCCCGGCCGCGTGCCGACGATCTGGACGTCGATGTCGTGCTCGGGGTCCTTGCCCGAGAGCCGGATCATCTGCATCGCCAGGTCGAGGATCTGCACCGGCTCGCCCATGTCGAGCACGAATAGATCGCCGCGGCCGCCGATCGCGCCGGCCTGGACGACCAGCGAGGCCGCCTCCGGGATCGTCATGAAGTAGCGCGTCATCTCCGGGTGGGTGACCGTCACCGGGCCGCCCTTCGCGATCTGCTTGCGAAAGATCGGGATCACGCTGCCGGAGGAGCCGAGCACGTTGCCGAAGCGCACCGCGACGAACCGCGTCACCACGTCGTCGCGCGCGCCGTAGGCCTCGACGATCCACTCGCAGAGCGCCTTCGACTGGCCCATCACCGTCTTCGGGTTGACCGCCTTGTCGGTCGAGACGAGCACGAACCGGGCGGCGCCGAACTCGATCGCGGCCTCCGCCACGACGCGGGTCGCCAGCGCGTTGTTGCGAACCGACTCGAGCGGGTTTGCCTCCATCAGCGGCACGTGCTTGTAGGCCGCGGCGTGGAAGACGATGCCCGGCTGGTAGCGCTCGAAGACCTGGCGCATCTTCGTGCGGCTCTTGCAGTCTCCGAGCACGGGCACGCTCGCGGCGAAGCCCCGCTCGTCGACGAGCTCGCGCTCGATCTCGAACAGCGCCGTCTCGCCCTGGTCGACGAGGATCAGGCGCTGCGGACCAACACGGGCGATCTGACGGCAGAGCTCGGAGCCGATCGACCCACCCGCGCCGGTTACCAGCACGGTCTCCTGCTTCAGGTATGAGGCCGTCGCCTC
>JBJMJY010000080.1:0-7992 GCA_045806105.1 Gaiellaceae bacterium
TGTCGACGAGGATCGCCGTCTTGCCGGTCGTGCGGTCGCCGATGATCAGCTCGCGCTGGCCGCGGCCGATCGGGATCATCGAGTCGATCGCCTTGAGGCCCGTCTGCACCGGCTCCTTCACGGGCTGGCGCTGGATCACCCCGGGGGCCTTGAACTCGAGCGGCCGCCGTTCGCTGGCCTTGATCGGGCCCTGGCCGTCGAGCGGGTTGCCGAGCGGGTCGACGATGCGGCCGATCAGCTCGGGGCCCACCGGGACGCTCGCGACCGAGCCGGTGCGCTTGACCGGCTCGCCCTCCTTGACGTGCTCCCAATGGCCGAACAGCGCCGTGCCGACGTTGTCCTCCTCGAGGTTGAACGCGAGACCGGTGACGCCGTGCTCGAGCTCGAGCATCTCCATCGAGACGCAGTTCTCGAGCCCGTACGCGCGGGCGATCCCGTCGCCGACCTGCAGGACGGTGCCGACCTCGGCGAGGTCGGTCTCGACGTCGTACTCCTCGATCCGCTGCTTGAGGATCGAGGTGATCTCTTCAGGGCGAAGCTTCAAGTCGTGCTCCTCTCGTAATGAACGTCCGTGGCAACGAAGCCTTGAGCCGCCGGCGAAGCGTCATTGCGAAAGACGTCCTCAAGCGGTCACCAGCTCGCGCCGCAGCCGCTCCAGGCGGCCACGGACGCTGGCGTCGAGTCGATGGGATCCAACTTGCAGGACGATGCCGCCGATCAGGCCCGGGTCGACGCTGCGGGTGGCCTCGACCTTGCGGCCGGAGGCCTCTTCGATCTGCCGCAGCAGCGACTGCGCGTCCTCGTCGGAGAGCTCGACCGCGGTCGTCAGCTCGGCGTGGACGATTCCCTCGTGCTCGGCGATCAGGCGCTCGAACTCTCGCCCGATCTCCTCGAGCGAGCCGGTGCGGCCTTTGTCGGCCAGGACGAGCAGGAAGTTGCGCAACAGCTCCTCGCCGCCGCTGAGTACATCCTCCAGCGCACTCGCACGCGCGCGAGGGTCGAGCTGCGGGTTGCGCAGCAGCTCGCGCAGCTCGGGCACCTCGGCCTCGGCCGCGACGACCTGCGCCAGCTCCTCGCGGACGGGTTCGAGCCGTCCCTGCTCGCGCGCGGCCTCGAAGAGCGCGGTCGCGTAGACACGGTCCACGACGCTCACTGCTCGGAGCGCTCCAGCACGGTGAAGTCGAGCTCGCCGACAGCCTCCTCGATCAGCCGCTTGTGGTCGGCCTCGTCGAGGGCCTTCTTGGTCACCTTCGTCGCGGCGAGCAGGCTGAGGTCGACGACCTCGAGGCGGATCTGCTCGAGCGCGCGGCGCGTCTCGGCGTCGATCTGCTTGCGCGTCTCCTCGAGCCGCCGCTGACGGTCTTCCTCGAGCTCCTCGCGCATCCGCCGCTCGTTCGCGTCGGCGATGCGGCGCGCCTCGCCGAGGATCTCCTCCGCATCGCTCTGCGCGCGGCTGATCAGCTGGCGGTGCTCCTCGAGCAGGCGCCGTGCCTCCTCGCGCGCGCGGTCGGCCTCGTCGAGGGAGGCGCGGACCCGGTCACGCCGCTCGTCGATCGCCTTCTGGATCGGCCCGAACGCGTAGCGCTTCAGCACGAAGAGCGTGATCAGGAAGCAGACGATCGTCCAGATCATCAGCCCCGGCGTGACCTGGATGAGGGGGTTGGTCGCGACGGGCATCAGGTCTCCATCAGACGAGGACGAAGGCGAGGATCGAGCCGAGCAGGCCGTAGAACACGACGGCCTCGGTGAGCGCGAAGCCGAGCCACTGGATGCCGGTCAGCTCTCCGCGGAGCTCGGGCTGGCGGGCGACCGACTGGATCATCGAGGAGAAGATGAGGCCGATGCCGACACCGGCGCCGGCGGCGCCAAGGCCGCCGCCGAGCGCGAGGCCGATCGCCTTCCCGGCTTTCGTGACATCGCCGCTCGTCGCGGCGAGAACGGTTCCAAGCACAGTTGCCTCCTTAGTGCTGCGGCTCGATCGCCGAGCCGATGTAGATGGCGGACAGGGCGGCGAAGATGAACGCCTGGATGCCGACGACGATGATCACCTCGAAGAGGTAGAAAACGGTCGCGACCGGCAGGACGAGCGGGGCCAGGAAGATGCTCTCGAGGATGAACATCAGCCCGATGAACGTCAGGATCAGGATGTGCCCCGCGAGCATGTTCGCGAAGAGACGGACGCTCAACGAGAGCAGGCGCATGAACTGGCCGATGATCTCGAGCGGCACGATCAGCGCCAGCAGCGGCTTGGGCGCCTCGGGGATCCAGCTCTTGAAGTAGTGGACCGGTCCGTTCCAGCGGATGCCCTCCACATGCGTGAACACGAACGTCAGGATCGCGAGCGCGAGCGTGACCGACAGCGACGAGGTGGCGGCGTAGATCCCCCAGGTCGGCACGCCGTGCCATTCCTCCCCGGTCAGCGGCAGTGGGATGAAGCCGATCAGGTTCACGACGAAGATGAAGAGCAGCAGGGTCGCGACGTACGGGAACCACAGGCCGAGCGCCTTCGAGGGCAGCCCCTGCTCGGCGATCTGCACCTGCGCGATCTCGTAGATCTGCTCGCCGACGGTCTGCCGGCGGTTCAGGGTCCGGCCGCGCATCAGGACGAGCCCGAGCAGGATCGTCAGGACCGTGCCGAGCATCAGGTACACGACGGCCTTCGTGATCGAGAGGTTGAGCCCGCCGAGGTGGATCGAGACCCACTCGTGCTGCTCGAATTCGGTCGTCGGGTCGAACTCGCCCCGCGCGAACGCCTGCGCCGGCAGCGCGAGCAGCCATACGGCTCCCAGGATCACGCCTACAAAGACGGGCCGTCTCATGCTCGAGGCTCCTGGCCGTAGTAGCCGAGCAGCGAGATCGCGAGCTCGGCGGTGTACGCGGCCCCGTAGGTGAGCGCGGCGGCGAGGCCGGCGTCGCGGTGGGAGGCGGCAAGGGCCAGCAGCACCGCGAGCACGGCGAGCAGCCGGAACATCATCCCGAAGGCAAGCGCGCCCGAGGCGGCCACGTTGTCCGGCGAGGGCTTGATGCGCGCGAACAGCAGGCCGAGCGCCTGGACGCCGACCCAGAGCACGGCCGCGACGGCCCAGCCGGCGACGGGCCAGCCCGCGACGAGGAAGAGCGGCAGCGCGAGCGCGATCACGAGCGCGCCGGCCGCAGGTGCGAGCAGGCGCTGCTGCGGGATCGGCCGCGGCGCCCCGAGGATGCCGACGCGGGTCAAAAGACGTTCCGGTAGCGCATGTAGACGGCGAAGACGCCTGCGGGGATGCCGACGAAGGCGCCGCCGAGGATGCCGAGCCCGACCGAGCCCGCGGCCCAGCCCACGAGCGCGCCCGCGCCCACCGATGCTGCGGTCACGCCCCCGAGCAGCGCGCCGGCTCCGGCCGGCTCGAAGGTCGAACGGGGACTGGGCTCCATCGAGCCGAGCATAACAAACCTTGTGACACCGGAATTCGGCTCAGAAGCCGTATTTCCGGCAACTTTGTTATCAGTATCGACAGGGTGAGAGTCGTGCTTATCCACGGGAGTGGCGGCAACGCGCAGACGGCGTGGGCGGCGGTGCGCCCGCTTGCCGGGCGCTTCACGCTGGTCACGCCGAACCGGAGCGGCTATCCGCCGAACCCGCCGCTGGAGCGGATCGACTTCGAGCAGCAGGCGGCGGAGCTGGCGCCGCTGCTCGAGGACGGCTCCCACCTCGTGGGCCACTCCTACGGCGGCGTGATCGCGCTGTTGATCGCGGCCCGCAATCCGGAGCGGGTTCGCTCGCTCGTCGTCAGCGAGCCGCCCGCGTTCGGCCTGGCGCGGGGGAACGAGACGGTCGACGACCTGGTCGAGCGGCTGAATGAGCACTTCACGCGAGGGCCGCGCGACCCGCGCGTGTTCGTCGAGGGCTTCCTCGCGCTCGTCGGCACGAAGGCCCAGCTCCCCGATCCCCTCCCGCCCGAGCTCGAGCAGAGCATTCGCGCGACGATGGCGGAGCGGCCGCCCTGGGAGGCGGACATTCCGCTGGAGGAGCTCGCGGCCACCGACTTCCCGAAGCTCGCGATCTCGGGCGCGCACCACGAGGCCTTCGACGCGGTGTGCGACGTGCTCGAGCAGCGCCTCCCCGCGCAGCGTGCGGTGTTGCCGGGCGCAGGCCACGGCATCACACGGGCACCGGGCTACGTCGAGCTGCTCGCCGCGTTCCTCGACGATTCGGCCTAGACCGAACGATTGCTGGGGTAGCGTGCCGGCATGCATGCGGAGCCCGACCTCGCCGCCGCAGCCGCGCTCGTCGCCGAGCCTGCGCGCGCCGAGGTCGTGCTGGCCGTCCTGGCCGACGGACCGCTGACTGCGAGCGACCTGGCCGCCCGCGCGGGCATCGCTCGCTCGACCGCGAGCGGGCACCTGGGCCGGCTGGTCGAGGGCGGCTTCCTCGTCGTCGAAAGACGTGGACGGAACCGCTATTACGCCCTGGCCGGAGCCGAAGTGGCCGAGGCGGTCGAGGCGCTCGCGCGAATCGCTCCCCAGCGGCCGGCGCGGTCGCTCCGGGAGACGACGCGCAACGAGCTTCTCCGGGAGGCGCGCACCTGCTACGACCACCTGGCGGGCCGGCTGGGAGTCGCGTTCGCGGGTGCGCTCGAACGCCGCAGCGTGGTCGAGCGGGCGAACGGCGACTTCACGCTCGGCAGGCGGGCCGAGAAGGAGCTGGCCGCGCTCGGGATCGAGCTCGGGCGCCTCTCGATGCAGCGCCGGCCGCTCGTCCGCGGCTGCCTCGACTGGAGCGAGCGCGAGCTGCACGTTGCCGGGTCGCTCGGCGCCGCCCTCACCGCGCGCCTCTTCGAGCTGGGCTGCATCGCCCGGCGTGACGGGACCCGGTCGGTCGCCGTCACCGACGCGGGCCGCGAGCTCCTCGCCGAGCTCCGCGGCTAGGCCGCCGCGTCGCGCGCTTCCCGGTCGCGGCGGCGGATGCGCGGGTTTGCGAGCTTCACGATCTCGAGCAGGTAGACCATGTAGATCGAGGCGGCGAGCGCGGCCGCACCGATCAGCCCCACCGCGACCGTCGGCCCCGTCTGCCAGCTGCCGTGGGCATGCGGGTGGATGAAGCGCGTCGCGAGCGCGGCCCCGGCGAGGATCGCGCACCAGCCCCACATCGTCAGCGCCGCCCGCCTCTGCGAGTAGCCGATGTTCAGGAAGCGGTGGTGCAGGTGGTAGCGGTCGGCCCTGTGCACCGGCTCTCCGTACTTCAGCCGCTTCGCCACGACGAACGAGGTGTCAAGAATCGGAACCGCCAGCACGAGCAACGGGAAGAGCAGCGTTGCTACGGCGGCCGTCTTCAGGAGGCCCTGGACGGCGAGCGCTCCGAGGGTGAAGCCGAGCAGCAGCGCGCCCGAGTCGCCCATGAAGATCCGGGCCGGGTAGAAGTTGTGGCGCAGGAAGCCGAGGCACGCGCCGAGCACGATCGCGGCCAGGATCGCGGGCTCGGGCCGGCCGAGCGAGAGCGCGATCAGGCAGAACGTGCCGCCGGAGATCGCGCAGACGCCCGCCGCGAGGCCGTCCAGTCCGTCGAGGAAGTTGACCATGTTCATGATCGCGACGATCCAGAAGATCGTCAGCGGAATGCCGACCCACTCCGGCAGCGCGTGCACGCCGAGGATCGGAAACGTGAAGCGGTGCACCCAGATCCCGAAGCCCGCCGGGATCGCGGCCGCCGCGATCTGGCCGCCGAGCTTCTCCCACCAGACGAGGCCGCGGAAGTCGTCGATCGCACCCACCGTCGTCGCGACGGCCATCCCGAGCAGCAGGCCCTTCGTCTCGCGGCCGAGCGGAAGGAACGCAAGCGCCGGGACGAAGGTCCCGAAGAAGAGCGCGAGCCCACCGAGCCTCGGCACAGTCCTGCGGTTGACGCGGCGTGAGCCTGGGCGGTCGACGACGCCGAGCAGGCGCGCCATGCCCCCGACCGCAGGCGTGAGCAGGACGACGATCGCGGCCGCCAGGACCGCCCCCCAGACGACCTCGAGGTTGTCGGTGAGCGTGGTCCGGACCACTAGAGCCGCGCCCGCCTGCTAGGGCCGCTCGTCCCGATCCATGATCGTGCGTTAGACGGGCGCACGGGCAAAGCCCGCGCGGCCTCTATGTTCGGCGCCGCCAAGTCGGCACCTTATTTGGTCCCGTACAGGCGGTCGCCGGCGTCGCCGAGGCCGGGAAGGATGAAGCCGCGCTCGTTCAGGCCGCGGTCGATCGCTGCGGTGATGATGCGCACGTCCGGGTGTTCGCTCCGCATGTGCTCGATCCCTTCGGGCGCCGCGACCAGGCAGACGAGCGTGACCGAGCGCGCGCCCGCCGCCTTCACCGCCCCGACCGCCGCCGCGCTCGAACGGCCGGTCGCGAGCATCGGGTCGAGCACGATGGCGTCGCGCTCGCCGTCGCCCAGTTCCGGCAGCTTCACGTAGTACTCGACCGGGTGCAGCGTCTCCTCGTCGCGGTAGAGGCCGATGAAGCCGACGCGCGCGCTCGAGACCAGCGAGAGCACCCCGTCCAGCATGCCGAGCCCCGCCCGCAGGACCGGGCAGACGGCAACCTTCTTCCCCGCGATCCGCTGCACCTCGGTCCGCTCGAGCGGCGTCTCGATCTCGTCCGTCTCGGTGGGGAAGTCCTTCGTGGCCTCGTAGGTGAGCAGCAGGGTCAGCTCGTTCGCCAGCTTGCGGAAGTGGACCGTGGGCGTGTCCCTGTCGCGCAGGTACGAGAGCTTGTGCTGGACGAGCGGGTGTGTGACGACCGTGACGCCGGTGGCCGTCTCGGTGCTCACGTGACGTAGGTCGTGAAACCGCGGAAGCCCGGGTACAGCGGCCGCTGCTCGCAGAGCCTCTCGCTGCGTGCCGCCAAGGCCGGGACGTCCGCGCCGTCCGCAAGCGCGCCGCAGATGATCGAGCCGACCTCGCGGAAGTCGTCCTCGTCGAAGCCGCGCATCGTCGCCGCGGGCGTCCCGATCCGGATGCCGGAGGCCACCGTCGGCGGCCGCTCGTCGAACGGGACGGTGTTGCGGTTGACGGTGATCTTCGCCTCGGCCAGCCGCTCCTCGGCGTCCTTGCCGCTCCACTCGGTGGAGCGTAGGTCGACCTGCAGCAGGTGCGTGTCGGTGCCGCCGGTGAGGACGTCGAGGCCGCCCTCCTCCAGCGTCGAGGCCAGCATGTCCGCGTTCGCACGCACCTGCGACTGGTACTCGCGGAAGGCCTCGGTCGCGGCGATCCGGAAGCAGGTTGCCTTCGCGGCAATCGTGTGCACGAGCGGCCCGCCCTGCATGCCCGGGAAGACCGCGCGGTCGATGGCCTGCGCGTGTTCCTCGCCGCAGAGGACGAAGCCGGCGCGGGGCCCGGCGAGCGTCTTGTGGGTCGTCGAGGTGACGAAGTGGCAGTCCTTGACGGGGTTTGGGTGCAACCCGGCGGCGACGAGCCCGGCGAAGTGCGCCATGTCGCAGAGCAGCAGCGCGTCGACCTCGTCGGCGATCTCGCGGAAGCGGTCGGTCTCGACGGTGCGAGGGTAGGCGGAGCCGCCGCAGACGATCAGCTTCGGCCTGTGCTGCTTGGCGAGCGCGAGGACGTCGTCGTAGTCGACCATGTTCGTCTCGCGCGAGACCCCGTAGTGGACGATCGTGTAGAGGCGGCCCGAGAAGTTGACCTTGAGCCCGTGCGTGAGGTGACCGCCGTGCGAGAGCTCGAGCGAGAGGATGGTGTCGCCGGGATCGAGCGCGGCGAAGTAGACGGCCATGTTCGTCTGCGCGCCCGCATGCGGCTGGACGTTCGCGTGCTCGGCGCCGAAGAGCGCCTTCGCGCGATCGATGGCGAGCTGCTCGATCTCGTCGACCACCTCGCAGCCGCCGTAGTAGCGCCGGCCGGGATAGCCCTCGGCGTACTTGTTGGTCAGCACCGTACCGGCGGCTTCGAGCACGGCGTTGCTGACGAAATTCTCGGACGCGATGAGCTCGAGGCCGTCCGACTGGCGGTGGACTTCGTTCCG
>JBJMJY010000081.1:0-34113 GCA_045806105.1 Gaiellaceae bacterium
GAGATCGGTCAGCTCCTCCACCGACGTTTCCTTCGTCGGCTTGTCGAGCGTGATCTCGCCGCGCTGGAGCAGGTTGACGCGGTCGCAGACCTCGAACACGTGCGCGTAGTTGTGCAGGATCAGGATCATCGAGACCTCGCCGCGGTCCCGAAGCTTCCGGATCAGGTCGAGGATGAGCGCTCCCTCCTTCACGCCCATCGCCGCCAGCGGCTCGTCCAGCAGGATGATCTTCGCGTCCGAGTAGACCGACCGCGCGACCGCGATCGACTGGCGCTGGCCGCCCGAGAGCTGGGCCACCTCCGCGTCGACGTCGGGAATCCGGACGCCCATCTCGTCGAGGTACTTGCGGGCCCGCTTGCGCATCTCGCCGTTGCTGAGCAGCGGCAGCTGCACGCCCCCGGCCCGGGCCAGGAGCTCGCGCTTGAGGAACATGTTGTGGTAGACGGACATGCCCGGCACGAGCGCCAGGTCCTGGTAGACGGTGTCGATTCCGAGCGAGCGGGCGTGCGCGACGGAGCGGATCTGCACCTCCTCGCCGTCGACGGAGATCGTGCCGCTGTCCGGCTTCTGGAAGCCGCTGATGATCTTGACCAGCGTCGACTTGCCGGCACCGTTGTCGCCGATCAGCCCGAGCACCTCGCCGCGCTTCAGGCGTAGGGAGACGTCCTCGAGGGCGCGCACCGCGCCGAACCGCTTCGAGATGTGCTCGACCCGGATCGCGTCGGCCTCTCGGCCGTTGCCCGATTCGTTCATCTGGCCCTCCTCCCGAGCACGCCGATGTTCTTGAGGCGCTGGATCTGCACGTTCAGGATCATCGAGCCGAGAATGGCGAGGCCGATGATCAGGTCGAAGTTGAAGGCGCTGACGCCGAGGGTCGTGAAGCCGATGTTGAGGATCCCGAGCACGCAGACGCCGAGGAAGCCGCCGATGATCGTGCCGGAGCCGCCCAGCAGCGACGTGCCGCCGATCACTGCCGCCGCGACGGCGGCGAACATGATGTCCGGCCCTCCCTGGAGCGGCAGGATCGAGGTGATCCTGACCGAGTCCATGATCCCCGCGAAGCCGCCGAGCATGCTGCAGAGCACGAAGTTGCCGATCTTGACTCGCCGGACGTTGACGCCACTCTCGCTGGCACCGATCAGGTTCCCGCCTGTCGCGACCGTGTGAACCCCCCATCTCGTCCGGATGAGCACGATCTGAAGGACGATCACGACGGCCAGCGCCCACCAGAACTCCGAGTTGAACCAGAGCGGGCTTCCGCCGAAGATCTTGGTGAACGTCGAGCCGCCGGGCGTCTCCACCTGGAACCCGTGCAGCGCGCGCAAGTTGATCCCGTTCAGGAAGAAGAGCATCCCGAGCGTGGTGATGAACGAGGGGACGCGCAGAACGGTGGTGATGATCCCGTTCACGAGCCCGACACCCGCCGCCGCGAGCAGGCCGAAGATGACGCCGAGCCAGATCGGGAGCCCGAGCCCGTCAGGCTCCGGTGCCGTGGTCAAGTACATGATGACCGGGGAGAGGGCGAACACACGTCCGACCGAGAGGTCAATCTCGCCGCAGATGAGCAGCATCACCTCGCCGGATGCGATCAGCGCCAGAGGAGCGACGTAGACCGCAATGTTCTTGATGCTGTCGCCCTCGTAGAAGGCCGACGAGCGCAGCGAGAAATAGACGATGAGGGCGAGCCCGACGACTGCGATGCTCGCCTCGCGCCTACGGGCAAACGCACCGAGCGCGCGCCATCCGATGGCGCGCGCCCGGGCGAAACGCTGCTCCGGCTGCGCTTCGGCGACCGCCACGGCTATCGGTTCACGAGGCCGTCTTCACGTACTTCTGCTGGCTCGAGCTCCCCTCGTAGCGGGACTTCGTGGTCAGGTACGGCTTGACGTTGTCCTTCGTCACGAAGAGCAAGCCCGTGTTCGTGTCGGACGGCGCCATCAGCCCGCCGGAAATCTTGTACATGAACAGCTGCACCATCGGATAGAGCCCCTGCAGATAGGGCTGCTGGTCGATGGTGAAGTCGAGAAAGCCCTTCTCGATCAGGTTGAGCGTCGTGGGCAGCAGGTCGTAGCCGCCTCCGTGGATCCCCTTGTTCTGCAGACCGTACTTCTGGATCGTCTGCGCGACGCCCTGAGTGCTTCCTGCGTCGACCGCGAACATCCCCTTCAGGCTCTTGTGGCCCTGGTAGTAGGCGTCGATCTTCGACAGCTCGCCTGCGGTATCGGCCCCCGTTGCGATCTCGGTGAAGTTGATCGGCTTGCCGGAGTCCTTGATCGCCTGCTTGGCGCCGTCGATGCGAGGCTGGATGTTGAGCGAGCCGGGGGTCGCGATGAAGCCGGCGACGTCGCCGCTCGGAACCAGCTCCACGATCCTCTCACCCATCTTCTGGCCCGACACGAAGAGGTCCTGGCCGATGTAGGCGAGCCGCTTGTTTCCGCTTGTCGCGGGCGCGTCGGCGTTGTACGAGACGACCGGGATCCCGGCGTTGAGCGCCTTCTCGGTCGGCCCGTTGAAGGCCTTCGGGTCGATGATCGATACGGCGATTCCGTCCGCTCCGGACGAGATGGCCGTGTTCATGGCGCTGACCATCTGCCCGACGTCGCTGGACGCCGACCCGGTCCATTGATGCGTCGTGTTGTAGATCGCGTTCGCATCCTCGATCCCGTACTGCGTCGGGACGAAGAACGGGTTCGTCGTCACGTGATTGACGAACACGAACTTCCACTTCGGCGTCTCCGGGTAATCGCCCGCGCCGCTGCTCGAGCTGTTGCCGCCGCCGCCTCCGCAAGCGGCGAGCAGTGCGGGGAGCGAGATCGCCGCGCCGCCGGCTCCGATGATGCCGAGCAGCTTCCTGCGGTCCATTCCCGCCGGAACTTCCGACTCGGGGAGATCCTCGACTAGCGACGCGAACTCGTCGAGCTGCGACTCCAGATACTTCTGCTGGTCCACCCGGCACCTCCTTGGGACCCCGTCGAGCGTGAGCGGCGACCATAACACCGTCGTCGGGGAGCCGTCGACCGCCCTTCGCAAGCGTCTGGCGCGTCGCCGCAATGCGCGAGACTACGGCCCCGCCGATGAGCCCAGCCCCGTCCAACCGCGCGGTCGTCGCCCCCGCGCGCGTCAACCTCATCGGCGAGCACACGGACTACTCGGGCGGGCTCGTCCTGCCCGTCGCCGTCGATCTCGGGACGACCGTGACCTGGACCGCGGCGGCGGGGACGACGATCCGCCTGCATTCGGCCGCCTTCGGGGACACGGTCGAGGTTCCGGCAGACAGGCCGCCCCCGATCCCCCGCGAAGGCTGGGGCCGGTACGTCGCCGCGGTCGTACGGCTGCTGCGGGAGCACGGGGCGCCGGTCACGGGCCTGGAGGGCGAGATCGTCTCCACGGTCCCGATCGGAGCCGGAATGTCCTCGTCTGCGGCGCTGACCGTCTCGGTTGGCCTCGCCCTCGCGACCGCCGCCTCCTACGAGCTGCTGCGGATCGAGCTGGCGAGGATCGCCCAGGCCGCGGAGCGTCTAGCGGTCGGCGTGCCGGTCGGGCTGATGGACCCGGCGAGTTCGCTCCTCGGGCGCCGGGGGCACGCGCTGCTGCTCGACTGCGCGACCGAGCGGCACCGGCTCGTCCCTCTGCCGCCTGGGATCGCCCTCGTGGTCTTCGACTCCGGTGTCCGACACGAGCTCGAGGCCAGCGGCTATGGCGACCGCCGGCTCGAGCTCGAACGGGCGCTGTCGGCGATCGGCACCGACCGCCCGGCCTCGCTGACCGCCGCCGAAGCGGAGACGAAGGCGGCCGCGTCAGGACTCGACGAGGTCGCGCGGCGCAGGCTTCGCCACGTCGTGAACGAGAACGAGCGGGTGCGGCAGGTCGTGGCCGCGCTGGAGAAGCCGGGCGGAGCCGACCTCTCGGCACTCGGGAGGCTCTTCCGTGAGGGTCACGAGAGCCTTCGAGACGACTTCGAGGTCTCGATCCCGGAGCTCGACGGCCTCGTCGACCTCGCCTACGACCACGGGGCGGTCGCGGCCCGGATGATCGGCGGCGGCTTCGGCGGCTCCGTGCTTGCCCTGGCCCACAAGGATGACGCGGCGTCGCTCGCCGACGCCGTCACGCGCGCGTACGTCGACCGGGCGGGGCGAGCGGCGACGCCGTACGTCTGCGCGTCCGTTGACGGCGCGCACGAGACCGAATCCACGTGACGCTCACCAGCGCTGGTGCACCAGCGGTGCGACCCGGCGGCCGTAGATCTCGGCGATCTGCTCCATCGCCTCGGGCGACGGCGCCGCGAGGTCGGCCGCGGCGGCGTTCGCGCGGGCCTGCTCCGGCGTCTTCGCCCCCGGGATGACCGTCGAGACGCCGTCGAACGCGAGGATCCAGCGCAGCGCGAGCTGGGCCAGCGTCGCGCCGGCGGGCACGAATTGCCGAAGCTCCTCCACCACCTCGAGCCCCAGCTCGTAGTCGACCCCCGCGAAGGTCTCCCCCACGTCGAACTCCTCGCCGTGGCGGTTGAACTCGCGGTGGTCGTCCGCCGCGAAGGTCGTGCTGCGGTCGAACTTCCCGGTCAGCAGGCCGGAGGCGAGCGGGACGCGAACGATCACGCCGACGCCACGGCGCCGCGCCTGGTCGAAGAAGAGCTCCGCGGGCCGCTGCCTGAGCATGTTGAAGATGATCTGGACGGTGGCGACGCCGTCGTACTCGAGTGCCTTCAACCCTTCCTCGACCTTCTCGACGCTGACGCCGTAGGCCTGGACCAGCCCCTCCTCGACCAACCGGCTGCACGCCTCGTGCACTTCGGGCTGGTAGTACGTCTCCCAGGGCGGGCAGTGCAGCTGGACGAGGTCGACGACCTCGACGCCCAGGTTCTCGCGCGACCGCTCGAGCCAGCCGCGGAGGTTCTCGTAGGTGTACAGCGCGGGATCCAGCTCTACCCGCCGCCCGAACTTGGTCGCGACGAAGAGTCGCTCGTCGCGCTCCCGCAGCAGCCGCGCGATCAGACGCTCGGAGCGCCCGTCCCCATAGACGTCCGCCGTATCGAAAAACGTGACCCCGGCCTCGACCGCAGCGTGCATCGACGCCAGCGACTCCTCCTCGTCGGTCTCGCCCCAGCTGCCGCCGATCGCCCAGGCTCCAAAGCCGATCTCGGAGACGTCCAAGCCGGTCTTGCCGAGCCGTCTCGCCTGCATACGCGCAATCCAATCAGCAGCGCGCGGCCTCTGTCAGGATCATGCCGATGGCGACCGGGAAGGCGCTCGGGGCGCACGAGGTCTGGTTCCTCACCGGGAGCCAGGATCTCTACGGGGACGAGGCGCTCGGATGGGTGGACGACCATGCCCGGGAGATCGCCGGCTCGCTGGACTCCGCGGAGGCGATTCCGGTCCGGGTCGTCCACAGGCCGGTCGTCAAGAGCGACGAGTCGATCCGGCAGGTCTGCCTGGAGGCGAACGCCGCCGAGCGCTGCGTCGGCGTGGTCGCGTGGATGCACACGTTCTCGCCCGCGAAGATGTGGATCGGCGGCCTGGGCTCGCTGCAGACGCCGCTCCTCCATCTGCACACGCAGTTCAACCGCGACCTCCCCTGGTCCGAGATCGACATGGACTTCATGAACCTGAACCAGTCCGCTCACGGCGATCGGGAGTTCGGGTTCATGGCAACCCGGATGGGCCTGAGGCGCAAGACGGTCGTCGGCCACTGGAGCGATCCCGCTGTCGTCGGCCGGATCGGCACCTGGACGCGCGCCGCCTGCGGCTGGGACGAGTCACAGAGGCTCAGGGTGGCGCGCTTCGGCGACAACATGCGCCGCGTCGCGGTCACCGAGGGCGACAAGGTCGAGGCGCAGCTCCGGCTCGGGTTCGCGGTGAACGGCTATGGCGTGGGTGAGCTCGTCAACGCGATGCGGGACGTTCCCGACGCAGCCGTGCAGCAGCTCGTGGACAGGTACCTGGAGGAATACGACGTGGTGCCCGAGCTCCGGCCGGGCGGGGACCGCCACGAGTCCTTGCGCGACGCCGCGCGAATCGAGGGGGGCCTGCGGTCGTTCCTCGAGGCCGGGGGCTTCATGGCCTTCACGGACACGTTCGAGGACCTCGGCGCCCTCCCCCAGCTGCCGGGGATCTCGGTGCAGCGCCTGCTGGCGGATGGCTACGGCTTCGGAGCCGAAGGCGACTGGAAGACGGCGGCGCTCGTCCGGATCGCCAAGGTGATGAGCGCCGGCCTCGAGGGCGGCACCTCGTTCATGGAGGACTACACCTACCACCTGGATCCCGAGCGGCCGAAGGTGCTCGGCGCCCACATGCTCGAGGTCTGTCCGTCGATCGCGGGCGGGAAACCGCGCTGCGAGATCCACCCGCTCTCGATCGGCGGGAAGCAGGATCCCGTCCGCCTCGTCTTCACCGCCGAGCCCGGGCCGGCTGTCGTCGCGGGGCTGCTGGACCTCGGCGACCGGTTCCGCCTCGTGCTGAACGAGGTGGACGTGGTCGAGCCGGACGAGGACCTGCCGCGGCTGCCGGTGGCGCGCGCGCTCTGGGAGCCCCGGCCCGATCTCTCGACTGCGGCCGAGGCGTGGCTCGTCGCGGGTGGGCCACACCACACGGCCTTCTGCCGAGCGATCGGCCGCGAGGCGTTCGCGGACCTCGCCGAGATCGCCGGCCTCGAGCTGCTCGTGATCGACGCGGAGACGCGCATGGCCGACTTCGCCAAGGAGGTCCGCTGGAACACGGCGTACTTCCAGACGGCTCGAGGCGGCTGATGGCGATCGGCGAGCTACGCGAGCGCGTCTTCGAGGCGAACCGGCAGATCGTCGAGGCCGGCCTGGTGGTCCTCACCTTCGGCAACGCGAGCGCAGCGGACCGCGCGGCCGGCGTGATGGCGATCAAGCCGAGCGGCGTCCCGTACGACGAGCTCGGACCGGACTCGATGGTCGTCGTCGACCTCGAGAGCGGAGAGGTGCGAGACGGCTCCGCTCGGCCCTCGTCGGACACGCCGACGCACCTCGTCCTCTACCGCGCATTCGACGAGATCGGAGGAATCGTCCACACGCACTCCCCGTTCGCGACCGCGTGGGCCCAGGCGGGCCGGGAGATCCCGTGCCTCGGCACGACGCACGCCGACCACTTCCGCGGGCCGGTACCGGTGACCCGCGCGCTCACCGGGGAGGAGATCGGCGGCGACTACGAGCGCTGCACAGGGGACGTCATCGTCGAGACGCTGAACGGGCTCGGGCTCGGCGCGCTCGAGCGGCCGGCGGTGCTCGTGGCCTCCCACGGGCCGTTCGCGTGGGGCCCGGATGCCGAGACGGCGGTCGAGAACGCGATCGCCCTCGAGGTCGTAGCCGAGAGCTCGTTCCGGACCGAGGTGCTCCGCCCAGGTGCCGAGCAGATCCAGTCCGAGCTGCTGGAGCGGCACTTCCTGCGCAAGCACGGGCCCGGCGCGTACTACGGCCAGCGCTCGTGAAGGCCCTTCGCCTCCACGGCACCGGCGATCTCAGGCTCCACGACGAGCCCGCGCCCGAGCCGGCCGACGCCGAGGTGCTCGTGCGCGTGACGGCCGTGGGCCTCTGCGGGTCGGACCGGCACTGGTTTCTCGAAGGAGGGATCGGCGACGCCGTCCTCGAGCGGCCGCTCGTCCTCGGGCACGAGTTCGTGGGAACGATCGAGTCCGGTGCCCGTGCGGGCGAGCGCGTGGCGCTCGATCCAGCCGTGCCCTGCGGCCGGTGCAGCATCTGCCTGGCGGGCAATCCCCACCTGTGCCTCGAGCTGCGGTTCGCCGGCCACGGCTCGGCGGACGGGGCCCTACGCACGTGCCTGGCCTGGCCCGAGCGGCTCGCCTATCCACTCCCGGACGGCCTCCCAGACGCGGAATGCTCGCTGCTCGAGCCTCTGGGCGTGGCCCTGCACGCTCTGGACCTCGCAAAGGCGCGACCCGGGTCGACCGCCGGCGTGTTCGGGTGCGGGCCCCTCGGGTTGCTGCTCGTCCAGGCCCTGCGGGCCGCCGGAGTGGAGTCGATCGTGGCGAGCGACCCGATCCCGCACCGGGCGACGGCAGCCGCGTCGCTGGGCGCGACGCTCGAGGAACGGGAGGTCGACGTGGCGTTCGAGGCCGCGGGCGACGACGCCGCCCTCGCGGACGCCATCGGCGCCGTCCGGCCCGGAGGTCGTGTGGTCCTCGTTGGCATCCCCGAGGGCGACCGGACGAGCTTCACCGCCTCGACCGCGCGGCGGAAGGGTCTGACCCTGCTGATCTGCCGGCGCATGAAACCCGCCGATCTTCCGCGGGCGATCCGCCTCGCCGAGGCCGGCGCGGTCGAGCTCGGAGCGCTCGTCAGCGGCCGCTACGCGTTGTCCGAGTGGCGCGAGGCCTTCACCGACCTGGTCGAGCGTCGCGGGCTGAAGGTCGTCGTCGAGCCGCAGCGGGCAGGAGACGGGCCGTGAGCGGACACACCTATGCGATCGGGATCGACTTCGGCACCGAATCCGGGCGCGCCGTCATGGTCGACTGCGCCGAAGGACGAGAGGTCGGCACGGCGGTCTACCCCTACCGCCACGGCGTGATCGACGAGCGGCTGCCTGCTCCCGACGACGGCGTGGCACTCGAGCCCGACTGGGCACTCCAGGACCCGGAGGACTACCTCCGCACGCTCCAGGAGGCGGTTCCTGCGCTCCTCGCCGAGACGGGCGTCGACCCGGCCGAGGTGATCGGGATCGGCATCGACTTCACCGCGTGCACGATGCTCCCGACGCTGGCCGACGGCACGCCGCTGTGCCTGCTCGAGGAGCTGCGGAGCCGGCCCCACGCGTGGGTGAAGCTCTGGAAGCACCATGCGGCCCAGCCGGAGGCGGACCGCATCAACGAGGTCGCGGCCCAGCGGGGCGAGCCATGGCTCCCACGCTACGGCGGCAAGATCTCGTCGGAGTGGTTCTTCGCGAAGGCGCTCCAGATCCTCGACGAGGCGCCCGAGATCTACGCCCATGCCGACCGCCTGATCGAGGCCGCCGACTGGATCGTCTGGCAGCTCACCGGCAACGAGACGCGAAACAGCTGCACAGCCGGCTACAAGGCGATCTGGTCGAAGCGCGAGGGGTTTCCGAGCGATGCCTACTTCGCCGCGCTCGACCCGAGATTCGAGCACGTCGTCGACGAGAAGATGTCGCGCACGATCTCGCCGATCGGAAGCCGGGCCGGGAGGCTGAGCGACGAGGCCGCAGCATGGACAGGCCTGCGCCCGGACACGGCGGTGGCGGTCGCGAACGTCGATGCCCACGTCGCCACGCCTGCGGCGACGGTCACTGAGCCCGGGACGATGGTGCTGATCATGGGCACAAGCATCTGCCACATCCTCCTGGGCGACGAGGTCGCGCTCGTCGAGGGGATGTGCGGAGTCGTCGAGGACGGAGTCGTCCCCGGCCTGTTCGGCTTCGAGGCGGGCCAGTCCGCGGTCGGCGACATCTTCGCCTGGTTCGCCGAGGACGGCGTGCCCCCGGAGTACCACGAGGCCGCCGCGCGGCAGGGCACCGACGTCCACGGCGTCCTCGAGGCGGAGGCGGCGAAGCTGCGCCCCGGCGAGAGCGGCTTGCTGGCCCTCGACTGGTGGAACGGCAACCGCTCGATCCTCGTCGACGTCGACCTGAGCGGGCTCCTCGTCGGACTCTCCTTGGCGACCAAGTCACCGGAGATCTACCGCACGCTCTTCGAGGCAACGGCGTTCGGCACACGGGTGATCGTCGAGGCGTTCCTGGACGCCGGCGTAGCCGTGGACGGAATGGTCGCGTGCGGCGGGCTGCCGGAGAAGAACAGGCTGCTGATGCAGATCTTCGCGGACGTCACGGGCCGCGAGTTCGCCGTTGCCGCATCCAAACAGACCCCGGCACTCGGCTCGGCGATGTTCGGAGCGGTGGCCGCGGGCGCAGAGCTCGGCGGCTTCGACTCGATCGAGGACGCCTCGCGCCAGATGGCTCGGCTCGGCGAGGAGCGCTACGTCCCGAATCCCGCAAACCGCGCGGTCTACGACGAGCTCTACGCCGAGTACCTACGCCTCCACGACCTCTTCGGCCGAGGCGGAGACGACGCGATGAAGCGCCTTCGCGCCCTTCAGCGAGCCGTGATTGAAAGCGACGCGGTCGGGTAGGCGGACCGGGGGCTCGAGAGAGGGTTCGACGGCCCACACACTCTCTCGCCTGCTTCCTGCGGCAGTCGGTGACAGCGGACTGAAGGAGGAGCAGAAATGGCCAGACTGGTTCGCAGCATTGCACTCGGTGGCGCGCTGGTCGCTCTCGTGTTCGCAGTGGTGGGCCTCACCGGCGCGGTCGCGTCGGGGGGGAAGGGCAAGCACCACGGCCATCACGGAACGCCCAGCATCGTGAGGGAGCCGTTCGGCACGGCTCCCGGCGGAATCGCCGTCGACCGCTACACCCTCGACAACGGCAAGGGGATGGTCGTCAAGATCCTCACGTACGGCGGCACTGTTCAGGAGCTCTGGGTTCCCGATCGGCGCGGCCACTCGGCCAACGTCGTGCTTGGCTTCCCGACCCTCGCCGACTACGTCGCGAAGAACAGCCCGTTCCCGGCCGGCGGCCCGTACTTCGGCTCGATCATCGGCCGCTACGGCAACCGGATCGCGAACGGCACGTTCACGCTGGATGGAGTGACGTACCACCTGCCGATCAACAACCCGCCGAACTCGCTCCACGGCGGCATCGAGGGGTTCGACAACAAGGTGTGGACGGCGACGGTCATCCCGCCCAGCCACGACAGTGTCGGCCTGAAGCTGCACTACACCAGCCCGAACGGCGAGGAGGGCTATCCCGGCACGCTGAGCGTCGACGTGACCTACACGCTCACGAAGCGAAACGAGCTGAGGATCGACTACCACGCCACGACCGACCAGGCCACGGTGCTCAACCTGACGAACCACAGCTACTGGAACCTGTCCGGCGAGGGCACCGGCGATATCTACGACCACGTGCTCTGGTTGAACGCAGAGCGTTTCACGCCCGTCGACTCGACCCTGATCCCGACGGGCGCGCTCGACCCGGTGGCCGGAACGCCGTTCGACTTCACGAGGCCCGAGGCGATCGGCGCCCGGATCCGTGACGCGAGCAACCAGCAGATCGCGTTCGGTCGCGGGTACGACCACAACTTCGTGCTCAACCGGCCGAACTCGACGGCGCTCGTTCACGCCGCCAAGGTCTTCGACCCGGCGAGCGGGCGCAAGCTCGAGGTCGACACGACCGAGCCCGGCATCCAGTTCTACTCCGGGAACTTCCTGGACGGGACGTTGGCCGGGACGAGCGGCAAGTTCTACCGGCAGAGCGACGGGTTCGCGCTCGAGACGCAGCATTACCCCGACTCTCCGAACCACCCGAACTTCCCGTCGACCGTGCTCCGGCCCGGTCAGACGTTCGCGTCGACCACGATCTTCCGCCTGTCGACGTTCCACCACCACCACTAACCACCCGCGTGACCCCACTCGCCGCTCCGAGGCGGCGGGTGGGGTCGCGTCACTCGAGCTGCTCGACGATCGTCGTGAGCACGTCCGGGTGGGCGAGCGAGTCGAAGACCGCGTCGGCCTCGAGCTCGACGCCGGGCACCGACGGCACGCCCACCACGTAGAGGCCCGCCGCCCGCGCCGCGGCGACGCCTGGGGGCGAGTCTTCGAGGGCGACCGACCGCGTCGCCGTGACGCCGAGCCGCTCACAGGCCCCCAGGTAGAGGTCCGGCGCGGGCTTCGGCTCCGCCACCTCCTCGACGCCCAGCACGACGTCGAAGCCCTCGTCGAGGCCGGTGCGGGTCAGCCCCGCCAGCAGATGGCTCCGCGGCGAGTTCGAGGCGACGGCGACCGGCCAGCGCCCGTCCAGCCCGCCGAGCAGCTCGACCGCCCCCGGCCTGGGCTCGGCTCCGGCCGCGATTTCCTCCAGGGCGAGCGCGTACAGCTCCGCGCTCAGCTCCGCGCCGCGCCCTGGAAGCTCGAGCAGCCGCTCGAGTACGCGCGCCGCGGTCTCGGGCGCCGTGCCCACGAGGGCGCGCTTCGCCTCCAGGTCGAACAGGTGACCATGGCGTTCGAAAACCGCCGTTTCGGCGCGGGTCCAGCACGGCTCGGTGTCTAGCAGCAGCCCGTCGTTGTCGAAGACGATCCCTGCGCGCGCGGGCACTGCGACTAGCCCTCGCCGACGAGCGCGCGGGCGAAGTCCTGCGGATCGAAGGGCCGCAGGTCGTCGAGGCCCTCGCCGATCCCGATCAGCTTCACCGGAAGACCGAGCTCGTGGGCGATCGCGATCGCGATGCCGCCTTTCGCCGACCCGTCGAGCTTCGTCAGGACGATGCCGCTCACGTCGACCGCCTGGCCGAAGAGCCGCGCCTGCTGCAGCCCGTTCTGGCCCGTCGTCGCGTCGACGACGAGCAGCGTCTCGTGCGGAGCGCCTTCGAGCCGCTGGGCGATCACGCGGCGTACCTTCGCGAGCTCCTCCATCAGGTTCGCCTGTGTGTGCAGCCGCCCCGCGGTGTCGACGACGACTACATCGCGGCCGCGCGACTCCGCGGCGGCGATCGCGTCGAAGGCGACCGCCGCCGGGTCGCCGCCCTTCTCGGAGCCGACGAAGTCGGCCTTCGCGCGCTGCGCCCAGATCTCGAGCTGCTCCTCGGCGGCGGCGCGGAAGGTGTCGGCGGCGGCGACGAGCACGGTGCGCCTGTGCGCGGCGAGCTTCGAGGCGAGCTTGCCGATCGTGGTGGTCTTGCCGGTGCCGTTCACGCCGACGACGAGGACGACGCTCGGCTGCCCGTCGAGCTCGAGCCGGGCGGGCTCGCCGAGCAGACGCTCGACCTCCTCCTGCAGCGCCCGGCCCAGCTCGTCCGGGTTCCGAGCCTCCAGCCGCTGGACGAGCTCGGCCGTCGCGGGGACGCCGACGTCGGCGGCGATCAGCGCTTCCTCGAGCCGCTCCCACGACCTCTCGTCGGCGGCGTCGAAGGACGCGACGCCGATCTCCTCGGTCAGCGCGCGGCGGCTGCGGCCGAGCGAATCGCGCAGCCGGGCGAACATCCCGGCGCCGCGCTCCTGAGGCTCGGGCCCACCGTTCTCGTCGCCGAGAAGCTCTGCCCACGTGCGCATCCGCAGCAGGTTAGACGGCCGACCCGGCCCGGCCTCTCCGGTCGGCGCCGCCGAGTCGGCGCCTTAGTCCCAGGCGTCGAGGACGGGAAAGCGCGCGTCGCCGTCCAGGCACGCGGCCGCGAAGAGCGCCACGCCGATGTCGCCCGTGAAGAGCGAGTAGCGGCCGCGTCCGGCCTCGGCACGGACCCGCTCGGCCTGGCGAAGCGCATGCACGGCGAAGCGTCGCGCACGATCGAGCCAGCGCTCGGCACCGGTCTGCTCGAACGCCCGCAGGAGCGCGTAGCCGTTGCCCGCGGTGCCGTGGCAGAGGCCGGCGCCCTTCTCCGCGCCGTGGGCGCCCGCGCGCCATGTCAGCTCGGCGCCGCCGAGCAGGAGCTGCTCGGCGAGGTACGGCGCAGCCGTCGCGACGACGCCGGGAGCGCCGTGACACCACTGCAGCCGGATCTCGCCTCTCGCGTTTTCGAGCTCGCCGCCGGCGCGCGGCGGCCAGTTGACGAGGCCGTCCTCGACGACCGCCTCACGCGCCAGCACTGCCGCGGCATCCTGGCGCAGCCCCTCGCTCCAGTCTGCCTCGACCTGCAGCAGCGCGTGGACGATCCCGACGAAGCCGTGCGCGGGGCCGAGGTGCCGGTGGGGCTCGCCGCCGAACAGCCGCTGCGTCCAGAGGCGTTCGTGATCGCGGCGTGCGAGCAGAGCCTCCGCGCTCTCGCGCCAGGCTTCGAGCCACCGCTCCTCCCCGGTCCAGTCGTGCAGGGCCCGAGCGGCGAGCATCGTCCCCGGCGAGCCCCACATCAGCTCCTCGGCCTCGTTGGCGACGTTTGCGCGTACCCGCTCGAGCATTGCTTCGGCTAGCTCGGCGCCCGGCGCGAGGCGCCACGCGACGAGCAGGAGCCCGGCTTCGCCGGAGAGCAGCGACGACTCGCGCGGCTGTGGCAGCGTGTCCAGGCCCGAGAGATCCGGCTCTTCGTGCCAGAGCTCGATCGTCCGCGCGATCGCGGCGGCGAGGTCGATGCGCGTCTCGGCATGCCCTCGGCGCCGCAGCGCGTCGAGCGCCCAGAGGACCCCGCCCGCGCCACAGTAGAGGTCCTTCAGCGGCGGTTCCGACTTCCAGAGGTCCCACTCGTTCGCCGGCCACAAGGCCTCCGGGTCGTACGCCTCGTCCGCGTCGGCCACGATCGCGGCGATCGCGTCGCGACAGCGCCCCTCGTCCCACGGCTCGTCGACGAGCGGCTCGAACGCCTCGGGTCGGAAGAGCACTACGCCACGGCCGAGACCGCATCGTCCCGCGGCAGGCGCCGGGAGACGATCTGCGAGACGCCGTCGCCGCCCATCGTCACGCCGTAGAGCACGTCGGCGGCCTCCATCGTCTTCTTCTGGTGCGTGACGACGATGAACTGCGCGGTGTCTGAGTACTGTCGCAGGAGCTCCACGAAGCGGCCGATGTTCGCGTCGTCCAGTGCGGCCTCGACTTCGTCGAGGAGGTAGAACGGGCACGGCCGCGCCAGGAAGAGCGCGAACAGGAACGAGATCGCGCCGAGTGCCTTCTCGCCGCCAGAGAGCAGCGACAGCCGCGTCACGCGCTTGCCGACCGGCCGCAGCTCGACCTCGACGCCGGCCTCGGCATCCGGCGACTCGTCGTCCGCCTCGGTGAGGCGGAGCCGCCCCTGACCGCCGGGGAAGAGCGTCGCCGCAACCTCCTCGAAGTGCCTGCTGACGGCGGCGAAGGTCTCGTCGAAACGGCGCTCGACCGTCTCCGCGAGCTCCGCGCGCAGGTCCTCGAGCTCCTTCAGGCTCGCCTCCAGGTCGGCACGCTGCTCGACGAGCTCGGTCAGGCGCTCCTTCTCGCGTTCGTACTCCTCCTTGGCGAGTGGGTTCACCTGGCCTAGCGTCTCGCGCCGGCGCTCGAGCCGCTCGATCTTCTCGTCGAGCTCGTCGCGGTCCTCGCCCTCGGCCGGCTCGGCGCCGGCCTCCTCGAGGCGCCGTCGCGCCTCCGCGGCTTCGGCCTCGAGCCGTGCGCGCTCGACGTCGATGCCCGCCGCGCGCTCCCCGGCCTCGGCGGCCGCTCGCCTCACTTCCGCCTCCTCGGCGCCCAGCCGCCGCAGCTCCGCCGCGAGCTCGCCGGCGCGCGTGGCGCCCGCGTCGACCCGCGCCCGTAGCGGCGCCTGGAACCGCTCGGCCACCGCGACCGCTTTGTGAAGCGCCGCGGCGAGCCGCTCCGCCAACTCGGCCAGCGGGCCCGTCGGAACCGGCGGCGCCTCGGCCGGAAGCTCCTCCGCGCGCCGCTCGAGCTCGTCGGCTTCCTGCGCCAAACCCCGCCGCCGCGCGTCGAGTTGCAGCAGCACCGCCTCCGCAGTCTCGCCCGCGAACCAGAGCTCGCCCCGGGCGGCGTCGAAGCAATGGCCGTCGCGGGTGACGAGGACGCCGCTCTCCGCCTGGGTCAGCTCGGCGGGCTCGGCGAGCCAGACGTCCTCGAGCAGCTCGGCGACGCGCTCGCCGCCCGGCCGCGGATGCACACGGCTCGAGAGCGGCTCCGCGCCGAGCAGCGGCGGCCGCGACGGGCGCCGGTCCTCGCCGCGCGGTGGCACCAGCACCGCGAGGTCGCCGAGGCCGGCCTTCCGCGCGCGCTCGACGAGGCCGAGCGCTCCCGCGATGTCCTCCGCGACGAGGGCGGCGGCCCGCGCACCGAGCGCCGCGGCCACAGCCCGCTCGTAGCCCGCCTCGACCTCGAGCAGCGACAGGGCCAGGCGCTCGCCCTCCTCGGCGAGCGCCCGGGCCGCCGGGGGCAGGCCCTCGCGCTCGGCGAGCGAGTGCTCCAGGGCCGCCAGGCGCTCCCGCGCCAGGCGCGCCTTCTCGCGCAGCGACTCCCGCTCCGGGTTCGCACGCATTCGCGGCAGCGGCTCCGCGCGCAGCCGGTCGGCGAGCTCCAGCGCAGCCTCGCGCCGCAGGTCGAGGCGCTCCCCCACGCTGCGCAGCCGGTAGAGAGCCGAGGTCGCCCCGTCGCCGCGCCCCGCCGCCGCCGCGAGCTCTTCCTCGACGCGGTTACGCTCGGCCAGCAGCGCCTCGAGCCGCTCGCCGGTGCGACGCCGCTCGAGCGAGGCCGCCGTCCGGCGCTCCTCGACCTCAGCCAGCCGCTCCTCGATCCCCCGCAGGTCGAGCTGCGCGACGCGAGCCCGCAGCGCCGCGATCTCTCCACGCAGCTTCTCGGCGCGTTCGGCCGCGGTCGCCTGTAAGGCGAGCGGCCGCAGCCGCGCCTTCACCTCGGCCTCGAGGTCGCGCGCGCGCTCGACCTGGATCTGCACCCGTGCCAGCTTCAGCTCCGCCCGGTGGCGTCGGCGCTTGAACCTGCCGAGCCCGGCCGCGTCCTCAATCAGCGCCCGCCGCTCCTCGGGCTTGCTCGCGAGGATCTGTTCGACCTTCCCCTGGCTGATCACCGAGCCGTGGCTGCCTCCGAGCCCGACGTCCGCGAGCAGCTCGACCAGGTCGGTGCGCCGCACGGCAGCGCGGTTGATCAGGTACTGGCCCTCGCCGCCGCGGTGCAGGCGACGGGCGATCGAGACCTCGCTGAAGTCGAGCTCCGACAGCGCGCCGTCCTCGTTGTCGAAGAGCAGCTCGACCTCGCAGAAGTCCGCCGGCGGATGCCCGGGAGAGCCGGCGAAGAGCACATCGTCGGGCTTCTCCGCGCGCAGCTCGTGCGGGCTCAGCGAGCCGGAGGCCCAGAGCAGCGCGTCGGCCACGTTCGACTTCCCGGAGCCGTTCGGGCCGACGACGACGGCCACGCCCGGCTCGAGGCGAACCTCGACGGAATCCGGAAACGATTTGAAGCCGCGCAGCTTGATCGCTCGCAGGTGCACGCGCGCGAGAGGTTACGGGGCGCGGCGGATGCCGCCGCGCCCCGTGCGTCTACTCGTCCTGAACCATCCCCGCGAGCGTCTCGCGGGGGAACTGGTCGGCCGCGTCGGCATGCACGTCCTGGACGTGCTGCTCGGCCTTGTCGAGCACCTCGTCCTCGCTCTCGCCGCGAATCGTCTCGCCGCAGGCGCAGTTGATCACCTTCGCCATCGAGCCTCCCTTCCTGGACGACGGCCGGATGCTACGCGGCGGCCGCGAGGCGGTCGAGCGCCTCGCGCGCGGCGTCCTGCTCGGCGGCCTTCTTCGAACGGCCGCGGCCGACGCCGACCTGCTCGCCGTCGATCACGGCGGCGCAGGTGAAGGTGCGGTCGTGCGGCGGGCCCTTGACGTCGAGGACGTTGTAGACGACCTGCCGCCCCTGCCGCGCCAGCTCCTCCTGCAGCTCCGTCTTGTGGTCGACGTGCGTCGTCAGCGCGTAGACGATGCGGCCCTCGAAGGCCGCGACGACGGCGTCGCGGATCGGCTCGAAGCCGTGCTGCAGGTAGAGCGCGGCGAGCGAGGCCTCGAGCAGCGCCGCGAGCACGTTGCGGTTGCGGGAGAGTCGCTCCAGCTCCTCGGCGGGCGCCAGCTCCTCGCCCCGCTCCGTCAGCCGCTGGCCGAGCCCGAGCTCCCGCGCGACCACTGCACACGAGGCGCGCGAGACGACGTGCGAGCGGATCTTCGCCATCCGCCCTTCGGAGAAGTCGGGGTAACGATCGTAGAGCGCACGCGCGACGGCC
Organism: Gaiellaceae bacterium; assembly: GCA_045806105.1. Taxonomy (GTDB): domain Bacteria; phylum Actinomycetota; class Thermoleophilia; order Gaiellales; family Gaiellaceae; genus AC-32. Next base: position 17,722 of record JBJMJY010000081.1, read on the forward strand.
AGCTCGAGGACGCTGTCGCCCAGGAACTCGAGCCGCTCGTACGAGGACGCCCTGTCCGGCGCCCACGAGCTGTGGGTGAAGACGTTCTCCAGCAGCTCCCTCGGCAGGCCGCGAATCAGCCGCGCGAGGTCGTCCGGGCGGCCACTCGGGGCTTTGCTACTGGTGCGTTGAGACGTAGTCGACCGCTTGCCCGACGGTCTGGATCTTCTGCGCGTCCTCGTCCGAGATCTTGATCCCGAACTGGTCCTCCAGCTCCATGATCAGCTCCACGAGATCGAGGGAGTCGGCATCGAGGTCCTCCTGGAACGAGGCGTCGTCGGTGATCTCGTTCTCGTCGACTCCGAGCTGCTCCGTCAGGACTTCCTTGACCCGCTCGAAGACTTCCTCTCGCGATGCTGCCATCTCACCTCACTTGCCGGGGGGTTCAGAGCGCGCGGATGCTAACACTCTTTCCGGCAGGCGCTGCGCAAGCCTGCCCACGACGTCGTGCTCCACGCCTCGCGCCGCCAGCCGCACGGCGTTGCCGATCGCGCGGCGCGAGGAGTTGCCGTGCGCGATCACCGCCAGGCCGCGCAGACCGAGGAGGTAGGCGCCGCCGTAGGTCTCGGGATCGAGCCGGCTGCGCATCCCGCGCGCGGCAGGACGGATCAGCAGCCCACCGACGCGGCCACGGCGGGTGGCCACGATCTCCTCGCGCAGCGCGTCGAGCAGGACTTTGATCGTCCCCTCGAGCAGCTTCAGCACGACGTTGCCCGTGAAACCGTCGCACACGACGACATCGCCGGCGCCGAGCAGCAGGTCGCGGCTCTCGGTGTTGCCGCCGAACCGCAGCCCCTCGGCCTCCGCCAGCAGCGCGTGCGCCTCGAGCGTGAGCTGGTTGCCTTTCTCAGCCTCCTCGCCGATCGAGAGCAGCCGCACCTCGGGAGCGCTGATCTCGAGCACCTCCTCGGCGAAGACCGCCCCCATGTGGGCGAACTGGAGCAGGTGCTCGGGCCGCGCGTCGGCGTTCGCGCCCGCGTCGATCAGCACCGACGGCCCGCGCTTGGACGGGATCACGACCGCGATCGCGGGCCGCGCGACGCCCTTCAGACGCCGCAGCTCGACGAAGCATGCCGCCAGCATCGCGCCGGTGTTTCCGGCCGAGACGACCGCATCGGCCTCGCCGTGGCCGACGGCGCGGCAGGCCCCGACAAGGGAGCTGTTCGGCTTTGCACGGACGGCGTCGGCCGGCTTCTCGTCCATTCCGATCGCGTCCGGCGCCTCGACGAGCGGGAGGCCGTGTGTCTCGAGCCCGGCCGGGCCGAAAAGGACAGGCTCGATGCCGTCCTGCGCGGCCTCGAGCGCCCCCGCGACGACCTCCTCCGGCGCGCAGTCACCGCCCAGCGCATCGACGGCGACCCGCGTCCGAGGCGTCGCTTGCGACGCCGCCCTAGGGGACGCGCGAGCTCTGCTCGTGCGTCCGTCCAAACCTACGGAGCCGGCGTGCGGAGCGGCTCGATCTCGCGGCCGCCGTAGGTCTTGCAGTTCGGGCACATGCGGTGCGGCTGCTTCGGGCGGCCACACTGCGGGCAGGTGTTCACGCGCGGCGCCTCGAGCCGGTGCGTGGCGCGCCGCTTGTCCCGGCGCGACTTGGAGGTTTTCTTCTTCGGGACGGCCATCGGCGGGCGAGTATAGCCACAGCGTGCTTTGCCGAACCTTTACCGAGCCTTGGCGCGCTCTTCGCCTCGCCTTGCCCGCCCGGAACTCGCCGCGGGCAACCCTGTCCTGGCAAGCATCCGAACGAGCGAAGGAGACCAGGACATGTACAAGATCGCGGCAATCATCGGAGGCGTTCTCCTGCTGGCGGGCGTGGCGCTTGCCGGCACGGTCAGCAGCCTCGGCTCGACCAACAGCCCAACGCCGAGCAGGCTACAGCTGGCGGCCGCCACGAGCACGACGGCCACTACGGCGCGGCAGGACGACCGCGGCCGCGAGGCCGAGGCGCGCGGGCGCCCGAACGAGCCCGGCGAGGATCTGCGCGGACGCGAGAACGAGCCGAATGAGGACCTCCGCGGCCCCTGCGACGAGGCCGAGCACGCGAACGACCCGCGCTGCACCGGCGTCGCGCCGGTGACCACGGTCACGACGGTCGACGACGACCGCGACAACGATCACGGAGGCAACCGCGGGCCGAACCGCGGTCCCGGCGGCGGTGACGAGCACGGCGACCGCTCCGGCCCCGGCGGCGGGGACGACTCCGGCGACGGCGGCCACGGCGGCGGCGACGACTGATCCCCTCATCCCGACAACGAGGCGGCCCCGCTCTCCCCGGGGTCGTCTCGTCGTAGTCACAATCCCGACATGAGCAGGCCAAAGCGCACGATCCTCCTCGTCGAGGACGAGACGTCGATCATCGAGCCGCTGGCGGAGGTGCTCCGCAGCGAGGGCTTCGAGACGCTCCTCGCCGGCACGGTCGCGGAGGCGCTCGAGCAGGCGCGCCGCGATCCCGACCTCGTGCTCCTCGACGTGATGCTTCCGGACGGTTCCGGCTTCGACGTCTGCCGCGAGCTGCGGCAGCGCTCGCAGGTGCCGATCATCATGCTCACCGCCCGAGGCGAGGAGGCGGACCGCGTCGTCGGCCTCGAGCTCGGCGCCGACGACTACGTCGTGAAGCCCTTCAGCGGGCGCGAGGTGGTTGCACGGATTCGCGCGGTGCTGCGCCGCGTTGCCGCGCCCGAGCCCGCCGACGACCGCCCGCTCGAGGTCGGCGCGGTGCGTCTCGACGCGTCGAGGCGCGAGGTCACGCTCGACGGCGATGCGCTCGAGCTGAGCCGCAAGGAGTTCGAGCTCTTGCACCTGCTGATGCGCAACGCCGGCTCGGTCGTCACCCGCGAGCGGCTAATCGACGAGGTCTGGGACCCGAACTGGTTCGGCTCGACGAAGACCCTCGACGTCCACGTCAGCGGCATCCGCCGCAAGCTCGCCGACGACCCGGCCGACCCCCGTTACGTGCACACCGTGCGCGGCGTCGGCTTCCGGTTCTCGGCGCCGGACGAGGTCGAATGAGCGTCGCTCGCCTTCGGCTCGCTCTCGTGGGGGAAACCATGTTTCCCCCACGGACCCCCTTCTTCTTTCGAGCACGCCTCGGCTCCGCCGAGGACTTCACGCGGGGGAACCTCCCGGTTCCCCCCAGGCGCCCTCCACACGCTCATCGGCCGAGGCTCGGCCGATGAGCCTCCGCAACCAGCTGCTCGGCGCGTTCGCGTACGTGCTCCTCCTGATCATCGTCGCGCTCGAGGTTCCGTTGGCCCTGAACCTCGCGAAGCGCATCGACGCCGAAGTCAAGAACGAGGCCGCCTCGCAGGCGTTCATCGTCGCCGCGAGCGCGTCGGGCCAGATGGGCAACCGGCCGGAGCTGCGCAAGCTCGTCCGCAGCTCCGGCCGCACGCTCGGCGCCCGGGTGATCGTGGTCGACGCGAGGGGGCGGTTGCTCGCAGACTCGACGGTTGCCAAGCCGCCGTCGTACGCGTCGTACGCGTCGCGGCCCGAGATCGCAGCGGCCCGGCACGGAACCCGTGCGCAGGGTGAGCGGCACAGCGACACGCTCGGCGAGGACCTGCTCTATACCGCGGTGCCGGTCACGAACAACGGCAAGGTCGTCGGCGTCGCGCGCGTGACGCAGAGCCTCGCGGCCGTGCACGCACGGGTCCGCCGCGGGGTGCTCGCCCTGATCGCGATCGGCGCCTTTGCGCTGGTCGTCGGACTTGCGCTCGCCTGGTTCCTCGCGAGCTCGCTCTCGCGGCCGCTGCGGAACCTGGCCGCGACGGCGCGGCGGCTGGAGGCGGGCGACCTGGAGGCGCGAGCGGAGGTGACGGGCGCCGCCGAGCAGCGCGAGGTCTCCGCCGCCTTCAACGACATGGCCGATCGGCTCGGCGTCGTGCTGGCCGCGCAGCGCGAGTTCGTGGCGAACGCGTCGCACCAGCTGCGCACGCCGCTCACGGGCCTGCGCCTGCGGATCGAGTCCGCCCGCGGGCGGGCCGGCCCCGAGGCAGTGGCGGAGCTCGAGGCCGCCGAGCGTGAGGTCGAGCGGCTCGCGCGGCTGCTGACGTCGTTGCTCACGCTCGCGCGGGAGGGAGACCGACCGGGCGAAGCGCGACCGGTCTCGCTGGCTCGCGCGGCCGAGCGTGCCCACGAGCGCTGGGCTGCCGCCGCCGAGCAGGACGGGCGCGAGCTCGAGCTTGTCGGCAACGGCGACGCGACGATCGCGGCCTCCGAGGAGGACCTCGCGATCCTGCTCGACAACCTGATCGAGAACGCGCTGCGCTATTCGCCGACGCGCGTCGCCGTCGACTGGGGCCGCGACGGCGGCGAGGCTTGGCTCGCGGTGCTCGACGAAGGCCCGGGCCTGGCGGCCGGCGAGGAGACGCGACTCTTCGACCGCTTCGCCCGCGGCAGCGCCGGCAGCTCGCGCTCGGGCACCGGCCTCGGGCTCGCGATCGTCCAGACGCTGGCCCACCGCTGGCGCGGCGAGGCCTCGCTCTCGAACCGGCTCGAGGGCGGCACGCGCGCGGAGGTGCGCTTTCCGACCCCGGCTACAGTGAAGGAGGAACCATGGGTCGAGGCCTGATCGTCGCCACGCTCGCCGTCATCGGCCTGCTCTGCGCAGCCGGGATGGGCTACGCCGCCTACGTCGTCTCACGCGGCTCCGTTGCCGTTCCGGTGACGAGGCTCGAGCAGGCGCCGCAGACCCTCACGCCGAAGCAGGTGCGCGCCAAGCCGAAGCGCGTGGGGACGACGACCACCACGCGCACCGTCGCGCCTCCGCCCACCACGACTGTCGACGACCGCGGCGGCGACCGGCACGGCGGCGGCAGTGGCAGCAGCGGCAGGGGTGGCGGCGGCGGTGGCGGCCACGGCGGGGACGACTAGGAGGGATTGGCGGAACGGTGCACGCCCCGAGGGCCTCGTCACTGTTCGTCAAGCCCTCTTACCTAGAGCTTTTCTCTGAGCTCCGTGAGCGCGGCCCAGCGTGAGTCGGGCTCCGGCTCCCCGTGGTCGTGCGGCTCGTCGTTCAGGTTCTTGCCGCAGACCGCGCACAGGCCGGCGCAGTCGGGCTGGCACAGGATCTTTTCGGGTAGCTCCAGCGCGATCGCATCGCGCGCCCAGGTCGAGAGGCCGAGCTTCTCGTTTTCCAGATAGGCGGTCTGGAGCTCCTCGTCGTCGCCGGGGCTCGCCGCCTGGTACTCGCGGGCGTCGACGTGGACGTCGAGCGCCGCGTCGGCGAGGCAGCGGAAGCACGGCCCGTGGAGACGCGCGTCGAAGCGCAGCTCGAAGACGGTCCCCGTCGACGCCCGCGTGATCGTCAGCTCCGCGGGCACGGACTGCGGCACCGGCAGGTAGCGCTGGCCGCCCAGCTCGAACGGCTCGAGTTCGATCTCCTGCTCGTCGCGATACTGCTCGCCGGAGCGAAGCCTGATCCTGCGAAGGTCGAGAGTGGTCACCCGGCCACGGTAGCCAAGGCGCCCGCTCCCGGAACCGCTCTGGGTCAGATCCGCCGAACGAGCTCGTCGAGCGGCTTGCGGTTCGCCTCCGCGCTCCACTCCTCGGCGTTGCGCGACTCCGGGTGGAGGTCGCGCTTCGGGTAGCCGAAGCTCGGGATGTTCACCGGGAGCCAGCCTTCGTCGAGGCCGAGCGCGCGGGCCGCCGCCTCCTGGTCGGGCATGCCGTTGGGGCACGAGACGACGCTCTCGTTCCAGGCGACGAGGAACATGTTCTGCAGCGAACGGCCGACGTCGATGGCGGAACCGCCGCCTTCGGTGACGATCCCGACCGCGAACGCGCAGGCCTGGATGTTGTCCGCGGCGTAGACCACTTGCGCGACGCGCTCCTTCGCCTCGTCGCTCTCGACCACGACGAACCGCCAGGGCTGCTTGTTCACCGCGCTGCCTGCGAGCCGGCCCGCGTCGAGGATCCGCCCCTGCACCTCCTCGGGCACCGGCCGGTCGGCGTAGCTGCGCCAATCGCGCTTACTCGCGACGGCGAGGTACGCGTCCAGGGGGCTCCCTACCCGGGGTAGTCGTCGTTCGAGCTCTCGACCCCGGCCGCGACGCCGGCGACGACCGACTCCTGCGAGCGCTCGTGGAGCCGCTCGCGGCCGCGCTTGACCGCCGCGAGGAACTTGTCGAGATTGACCTCGAGCGTGGAGAGGATCGAGTCGGCCCAGTCCTCCATCTCGAGCCGCGTCTCGCGGGCCTGGCGGCGGGCGTCGTCGATGATGTCGCCCGCCTGGCGCTCGGCGAGCTTGACGATCTCGGTCTGCGACGCCTCGCGCACGGCCTGCTCGCGCGCCTCGCCGAGAATCCGGTCGCATTCGCGCTTCGCCTCGGCGAGCATCTCCTGGCGCTCCTTCACGATCCAGCGCGCCTGCTTGATCTCCTCGGGGATCGTCGCGCGCATCTGGTCGAGGATGTCGTAGATCTCCTCGCGATCGATCCTGACCTGGTCGGTGAGCGGCACGGCCTTCGCGTTGTGCACGAGGTCGTCGAGCTTGTCGATCAGAACGAGTACGTCCATCGGTGCGCCGGAGTCTACAGGGCGCCTAGGACCCGAACAGTCGGCTGAGCCAGCCACGCCGCTCCGGCTCGGGCTCGGGCGGCGGTTCTGCCGGTGCGGCGCGCGGCGGCTCGTGCTCGCGTTGCGCCTCGCTGCCGAAGACCCAGCGGCGCCCGCTCGCGCGCAGCTCCTCGAGCACCGCGCCCGCCTCGTCGGGGGCGAGCACGACCTCGTCGCCGTGCGCGAGCTGCGACTCGATCCGGTCTGCGCTCGCGCTGCTTGCACCGCGGGCGCGCAGCTTCTGGAGCACGTCTTGCGCCTGCCGCTTCTGCAGCCGTACCTCTCCGCCGGAGGCGAGCAGCGTCTCGAGGTTGGCGGCGGGCTCGCTCACTCCTGGGGGTTCTCCGGCGTTCCGGGTCGGCCGTCCGGGAACAGCTCCTTGAACCGGCGTGCGACAGCCTCGGGCACGAGCTCGTCCACGTTTCCGCCGAAGCTCGCGATCTCCTTCACGCCGCTCGAGGAGACGAAGCTCACCGACGGGCTGGCCATCACGTAGACGGTCTCGACGTCGGGCGCGAGCGTGCGGTTGAGCTGATTCATCTGGAACTCCCACTCGAAGTCCGAGATCACGCGCAGGCCCTTGACGATCACCTTTGCGTCCCACTTGTGCGCGAAGTCGACGACGAGCTCCGAGAAGACGTCGACCTCGACGTTCTCGATGCCGGCGAGCGTCTCGCGCAGGAAGCCGACGCGCTCGTCGAGGCCGAACATCGGCTGCTTGTGCTGCGGCGTGCCGACGACCCCGACGACGACGCGGTCGAAGATCTCGGCCGCGCGCCTGATCACGTCGACGTGCCCGTTCGTGACGGGGTCGTAGGTGCCGGGGTAGATGGCGGTGATCATTCGTGCTCGAAGAGCGTGAGGCGGGCGGCGCCGTAGCGGCGGGTCGTCCGCTTCGCCAGCGGCAACTCCGGTTCCTCGTTCGCAGCGGTCTCGACGAGCAGCGTGCCGTCTGGCGCGAGGACCTCGGGCAGATGGCGAATCAGGGCGTTTTGCAGGGAAGAAAACCTCCGGTAGGGCGGGTCGACCAGCACGAGATCGTAACGGGTGCCCGCGCGGGCATCGGCGCGGAGGGCGGTCAGCGCCTCCTGGCAGAGCACGGTCGCGCCCTCGAGGCCGAGCTTGTCGAGGTTGCGGTTGATCGTGCGGCAGGCCTCGCGGTCGTTCTCGACGAAGGTGGCGTGGGCGGCTCCGCGGCTGAGCGCCTCGAGCCCCATCGCGCCGGAGCCGGCGAAGAGGTCGAGCACGGTCGCGTCCTCGGCTGCGCCCGGTCCGAGCAGGTTGAACGCGGCTTCGCGGACCCGATCGGCGGTCGGACGCGTCTCGGTCCCCTTGGGCGCGAAGATCCGCGCGCCCTTCCGCGAGCCGGCGATGATCCGCACGGTGGCTAGACCCGGTCCGGGAGCGGTGGGTGTTCCTCTCCGTCGAGGCAGCGAAGCGCCCATTCGGCCTCCTGCCGCACCGTCCACCAGCCCTCGATGAACGCCTCGTCGGCCAGCAGCCGCACGAGGCGCGGCCGCGACTCCTGCAGCTCCAGGGCGCCGGCGGCGAAGGCCGACCAGAACCGCACCTCGGGCTCGGAGTCGGTCAGCGACGTGACGATCGCCGTCCGGATCCCGGCGAGGACCGGCTGGTACTGGAGCAGATGGCCGAGCGCTTCGGCGGCGTGTGCGCGAACCACGACGCTCTCATCCGGGTCGACGAGCCGGCGCGCGAGCAAGTCGGCGAACGCACTTTCACCGCTGAAGCCGAGGACGTAGGCGGCGGCCGCGCGGCCCTGCTCGCTGCCACGGCCCTCGAGGACGCGCTCGACGCGGCGGAGCGCCCGCTCGTCACGGGTACGAGCGAGCTCGGAGGCCGCCGCCCAGCGCCGAGCGTCGTCGCGCGCGGAGAGCCCGTGGACGAGCCGGCGACGGCGCAACGAGCTCATACCGCGAGCTCGCGCTCGCCGAAGACTCGCTCGACGTCCTCCGTCAGCGGGCCTTCGTACTCGACGAGGTCGACGGCCGCGGCTCGCGCTCGCTCGAGCAGCGGGCGGTCGGCGCGCCAGTGGACGAAGCGCAGGTCCGAGATGCCGGCCTGACGGGTGCCGAGCAGCTGGCCCTCGCCGCGCAGCTCGAGATCCTTCTCGGCGAGCTCGAACCCGTCCGCGGAGTCCACGAGCGCCTGCAATCGCTCCTGCGCGTTGTCGGTCAGCTCCTCCCGCGGACGCGAGATAAGCAGGCAGTACGACTGCTCGGCGCCGCGCCCCACGCGGCCGCGGAGCTGGTGCAGCTGCGCGAGCCCGAAGCGGTCGGCCTCCTGGACGATCATGATCGTCGCATTCGGGACGTCCACGCCGACCTCGATCACGGTCGTCGCCACGAGCACGTCCAGCCCGCGCGCCTTGAACTGCGCCATCAGCTCGCGCCGCTCGGCCGGACGCAGCCGCCCGTGCAGCAACCCGACGCGGTAGTCCCGCAGCTCCGCGCGCCGCAGCCGCTCCGCCTCGGCCTCCGCTGCGCGCGACTGCGAGGTCTCGGACTCCTCGATCAGCGGGCAGACGACGTACGCCTGCCGCCCGTCGTCCAGGTGCTTGCGCAGCCGCTTGTACGCGTCCGACGAGCGCTGCGCCGTCACCCACGAAGTCACGATTGGCTTACGCGACGCCGGCGGCTTCGCGATCTCGGTGACGGAGAGGTCGCCGTACAGCGTCAACGCGAGTGTGCGCGGTATGGGCGTCGCGGTCATGTGCAGAACGTGCGGCGCGCTCCCCTGCAAACCGGCACCGACCGATGCGCCACCAAAGGCGCCGCTTGCGGTGCCGTCTGAGAGCGTCGCGGGCCTTGCCCGCGACGCGTTAATCCCGGGCGATGGAGTCCTCGACGTGAGAGCCCGGCGCTGCTCTACGCCGAAACGGTGTTGCTCGTCGACGACCGCGACCGCGAGCTCGCCGAGGTCGACGCCCTCCTGGATCAGCGCGTGCGTCCCGACGACGATCTGGGCGCCCTCCAGCGCCGACTTCACCGAGCCCGTCAGCAGCGCGACCCGGACGCCGAGCTGCGCGCAGAGCGGCTCGATCGTCAGGAAGTGCTGCTCGGCCAGCGTCTCCGTCGGCGCCATCAGCGCGCCGACGCGGCCGGCCTCGACCGCACGGAGCAGCGCGTACAGGGCGACCACCGTCTTGCCCGAGCCCACGTCGCCCTGCAGCAGCCGCTGCATCGGCGCCTCGCGCCCGAGGTCGCGGTCGATCTCTGTGATCGCCGACTCCTGGTCGGGCGTGAGCTCGAACGGCAGCAGCCCGCGGTAGCGCGAGACGAGCTCCCCGGGCTCGCCGAGCGCCGGCGCGACCGCTGCCTCGCGACCGGCGCGGGCCCGCGCGAGGCCGACCTGCAGCACGAGCAGCTCGTCGAAGGCGAGCCGCCGCCGGCCGGCCTCGCCCTCCTGCACCGAGCGCGGCCGGTGCAGCGCCCAGAGCGCATCCGCCCGCAGCGGCAGCCGCTCGGCCGCCTTCAGCTCCGCGGGCAGCGGGTCGGGGAGGTCGCGCGCCGAGGGCAGCGCCCGCTCGACGAGCCCCCGCAGCCGCTGCGGCGTCACCTCCTCGCTTGCGGGATAGACAGGCGCGAAGTCAGCCGTCGCCGCGACGCCGTTCAGGTCGTACGAGCGCACCTGGAAGCCGTTGCGCTTCAACTGCCCCCGCAGCCGCACGTGTGTGCCCGGCTGCAGCTTGTCGGCCAGCCATGCCTGGTTGAACCAGACGGCGACGATCTCGTCGCTCGCGTCGGCGACGCGCGCGTTCACGATCGCCAGGTTACGCCGCGGCCTGCGCACGGAGACGGAGCGGACCTCGCCCGCGATCGCCGCCTCCTCACCGATCAAGAGATCTGCGATCGGCCGCTCGGGCACCGCGGCCTCGTAGCGGTGCGGCCGGTGCTCGAGGAGGTCGCGCACCGTCCGCAGGCCGAGCTTCGCGAGCCTCTTGTCGAGCGCAGCGCCGACGCCGCTCAGCGCCGAGACGGCGGCCTCGGCCCGCGCCGGCCGGGGAGTCCCCGGGAGGCGCGGCCAGGCCGCGGGCGGGTCCACTCCGGCGAAGCCTCTCGGCACCCGGCCAGTCTAGGAACCGGCGCAGACGCCGGGCGCGCCGTCTAGCTGGCGCCCTGGGAGTCGTCGAACCAGAAGAACCCGACCGTGCCGGGCCCGGCATGCGCTCCCACGACGGGCCCGAGCGCGGTTACGAGCTCGATCTCCGCGGTCGGCCGCGTCTCCCGCACCCGCTTCCGCAGCGCCTCGGCCCGCTCCGGCGCGTCGGCGTGCGCGATCCCGACCCGCAGGCTCGGCGCGTCGCGGCTGCTCGCCTCGAACGCGTTCGCGAACTCGAGGAACGCCTTCCGGTTCCCGCGTACGCGCTTGACCGGCAGCACCTCGCCCTCGCGGATCGAGAGGATCGCCTTGATGTTCAGCAGTTCACCCGCCCAGGCGCGGGCGCGGCCGATCCGCCCGCCCCGCGCGAGGTACTCGAGCGTCTCGACCGTGAAGAGCAGGCCGGCCTCGCGGCGGTAGTGCTCGACGAGAGCGTCGACCTCCTCGTCCGTGGTGCCGGTCTCGAGCCGCCGCTGGATCGCGAGGCCGAGCATCGCGATCGCGGCCGAGGCGCTCTCGGAGTCGATCGTGCGCACGCGATCGGATCCGACCTCGCGGGCCGCCGTGCGGGCGCTCTCGATCGTGCCCGAGAGCTTGCCCGCGATGTGCAGCGAGAGGATGCGCTCGTACCCGGCGAGCTCCTCGTAGGCGGCAAGGAAGTCACCCGGCGTCGGCTGCGAGGTGGTCGGCGTCTCGGCGGCCCCGCGCAGGCGCTCGTAGAACGCGTCCGGGTCCAGCTCGACGTAGTCGCGGAAGCTCTGGTCGCCGAAGCGCACGTAGAGCGGCACGACACGCCAGTTCGGAAAGCGCTGCGGCGCCTCCGGGAAGTCGGCGGTCGAGTCCACGACGATCGCCGTGTTCTCGACCGTGAGGTTCATCTCAGGCCGCCCGCGCGCCGGCCGCGCCCTGGATGGCCGCGACGATCGCGTCGAGGCCGTCGTCCTTGCGCAGGCAGGCGACGACGCCGGCGTCGGTGAGCGCGTCCCGCTCGCGCAGCGTCGCCGACGCCGTGAGGCAGACGACGGCGGCCGTCGGGCACGCCTCGCGCACCGCACGCGTCGCCTGGACGCCGTCGAGCCCCGGGAGCCGGTAGTCCATCAGCACGACGTCCGGCCGCACGTCCGCCGCGACGGCGGCCGCGCTGCCGCCGTCGGGAACCGAGGCGACGACCTCCATGTCGGAACGGAGGCCGAGCAGCAGCTCGAGGGCCTCGCGGAAGACCTGGTTGTCCTCCACGAGCAGGACGCGGATCGGCTCGCTCACCAGCCGAGACTACTCGGCGGACAAGAGGAGCGGGTAGTGCGGCTGGCCGCCCTCGTGGACATCGAGCTCGAGTTCCGGATGGTGCGCGGCCAGCTCCTCGAGCAGGCCGTTGAGCGCCGGCGCGCCCTCGCCGTGGAGGAGCGTGAGCACGTCGCGCGGCTCCGCGAGCAGACGGCTGAGGAGCTCGCGGGCGACCTCGTCGAAGGTCGGCCCGGAGGCGACCGCGGTACCGTCGAGCAGGCCCAGGTACTCGCCCTCGCGGACGGCCACGCCGTCGCTCGACGCATCGCGCGAGGCGACGGCGACCTCGCCCGTCGCGACGCCTGCGAGCGCCTCCCGCATCGCGGCCGCGTTCTCCTCCGCCGAGCGCTCTGCGTTGAACGCGACAAGTGCGGCCAGGCCGGCCGGGATCGACTCCGCCGGCACCACGTGCACGGGGCGGCCGGCAACGCGGGCGGCCTGCTCGGCGGCCATGACGACGTTCGAGTTGTTCGGCAACAGGACGACCTCGTCCGCGGCGACCGCCTCGAGCGCGGCCAGCAGGTCGGCCGTGGACGGGTTCATCGTCTGGCCGCCCTCGACGATGCGCTCGGCGCCCAGGCCCTCGAACAGGCGCCGGTTGCCGTCGCCCGCCACGACCGCGACGACGCCGGTGCGCGAGCCGCCTCCCGGCAGCGCCGCGAGCAGCCGCTCCTCGCGCTGCTCGGTCTGGCGGTGCATGTCGGCGATCTCGATGCCCTCGATCGCGCCCGCGCCGGTACCGAGCGAGAGCGCCGCGCCGGGATCGTCGGTGTGGACGTGGATCTTCAGCGCGGTCGGGTCGCCGACGACGAGCAGCGAGTCGCCCAGCCGCTCCAGCTCCGCCTCGAGAGCCTTCGCGTTCAGTTCGTCGCCCTCGACCACGAAGGCCGTGCAGTAGCGGTAGCGGGAGCGCTCCAGGTGCACCGCCTCCACCGCGAGGGGCTCCGCGGATTGCGGCGCGGACACCGTCTCGCCGGAGGCAGCGGCGGCGAGCCCGCGCACGAGCTCGACGATCCCGGCACCGCCCGCGTCGACCACCCCCGCCTCGCGCAGGACGTCGAGCTGCTCCGGCGTTCGCGCGACCGCCTCCTCCCCACGCCCGACGAGCTCGGCGAGCAGCTCGCGCGGCTCGAGCACCGTGGCGCGCTCGGCGTCCTCCGCGAGCTCGCGGATCACGGTCAGCATCGTCCCCTCGACGGGCTTGCGCACCGCCCCGTAGGCCTCGTCGCTCGCGCCGCGGAAGGCTCGCGCGACCACGCTCCCGTCGATCGTCTCGGCGGCGCCGAGCACGTCGGCTGCGCCGCGCACGATCTGCGACAGGATCACGCCGGAATTGCCGCGCGCGGACATCAGCGCGGCGCGCGTCGCCTCGTGCGCGAGTGCCGCGCGGTCGGTCGCCGTCGAGGTCTCGAGCGCCTCGACGAGGCCGCGCACGGTGAGCGTCAGGTTGGTGCCGGTGTCGCCGTCGGGGACGGGGTAGACGTTGAGGTCGTCGATCCGCTCGCGACTCAGCTCGAGCGAGTCGAGCCCCCCGCGGGCGAGGCCGCGGATGGTCTCGAGGTCGCTCATGCGGTCCGCTTCACGTCCTGGATGCGAACGTCGACCGACGCGACCTGCAGGCCCGTCAGGCGCTCGACCTCGTATGCGACCCGCGAGCGCACCGTCGCCGCCACCTCGGCCAGGTTGAGGCCGTACGCAACGATGACGTAGAGCTCGACCGCGACGGCGCCGTCGACGCTGCGGACGAGGATCCCGCGAGCCGGCCGGCCCTTCGGCAGCAGCTGGGTGACGCGGTCGCGCGCCGGGCCGCGCAGCGACATCCCGACCACGCCGTAGCACTCGGCGGCCACCCGCCCGACGATCTGCGCCACCGCGGCCGGCGAGACGGTGATCCGCCCGCGGTCGGACGGGATCGTGAGACCGTTCTCGTCCACGTTCCTTAGACGACCCGCCGCCGGATCGAGGTTGCGAGACTACGGCCCGACCGCTTCAACGGAGGGAAGGAGATGCCATGTCCGTGATCATGACGCTCTGGGTGCGCGGTGACCCGGCGAAGCTCGAGCAGTACGCGGCCGACAACGAGGAGCAGATGCGCTCGGTCCTCGAGCGGGCCAAGGAGCACGGGCTCATCGCCCATCGCTTCTACGGCAACGAGGGGCAGATCATGGTCGTCGACGAGTGGCCGGACGCGGCGAGCTTCCAGCGCTTCTTCGACAGCGTCCAGGAAGACATCGCGCCGATGATGCAGGCCGCCGGCGCGGAGGGCGAGCCCGGGATCAACTTCTGGCGGAAGCTCGACAGCCGCGACGAACACGGCTGGGAGTAGCCGCTCTAGACGGCTTTCTGGACCTTCCCGCCCTTGAGGCAGCGCGTGCATACGTACGCGCGCATTGCCTTGCCATCCAGGAGGACGCGCACGCGCTGGAGGTTCGGGTTGAAGCGCCGCTTCGTGGCCACCATCGAGTGGCTTCGGTTGTGGCCGAAGGACGGCTTCTTCCCGCAGATCGCGCAAACCTTGGACATCGGCGGCGCAGTGTAGCTAAGCGGCTGGAGCGCCAGCCGCAGCGCGCAGCTGCGAGAACACGTCGGCCATCTCGAGCGCCGTGCGCACTGCCTCTGCGCCCTTGTCCAGCCGGGCGCGGGCTTGCTCTTCGTTGTCGGTCGTGAGCACGCCGAAGGCCACGGGAACGCCGGTCTCCAGGCCCGCCAGCTGCAAGCCGCTCGCGGCCTCGCTCGCGACGTATTCGAAGTGCGGCGTCTCGCCGCGGATCACGGCGCCGAGGGCGACGATGCAGGAGTAGCGGCGCGTCTTCGCGAGCGCCATCGCCGCAAGCGGCAGCTCGAATGCCCCCGGCACGGGGATCACGGTGACCGCCTCGCGCCCGACGCCTGCCCGCTCGAGCTCGTCGAGGGCCCGCGCCAGGAGCTCGCTCGTCAGCTCACCGTTGAAGCGCGCGACGACAACGCCGACGGCGCGGCGGTTGCCGCTCGGCTCGCCCTCGATCACGCCGTAGCCGTCCGGGATGCGCAGCGCGCCGGGCGCGTGCTGCACCGCCGAGCGCGGGAGCTCGTCCTCCTCGGCCGGCAGCTCGCCCTCCTCGGGCTCCGCTTCGGGCACGGCCTCGAACTCCGGCTCAGGCTGCGTCTCCGGCTCGGGCTGCGTCCCCTCCGCCTCCGTCTTCGGCCAGTCTTCCTCGCGCACGTCCTCCCGGCGCTCTTCGTCCGGCTCGGGCGTCAGGCCGAGGCGGGGTTGGTCGAGGCCGTCGCTCATCGCTCCTCCGTCTCGAACTTCAGGTCCTGGTGGTGCAGCTGGTGCCCGAGGCGCTCGCGCTTGGCGGCGAGATAGCGGCGGTTCTCGGCGTTCGGCGGCAGCTCGATCGGCACCTGCTCGGTCACGGTGAGACCGTAGCCCTCGAGGCCGCTGATCTTCTTCGGGTTGTTCGTGAGGATGCGGATCGTCGAGAGGCCGAGGTCGGCGAGGATCTGGTTGCCGATCCCCCATTCGCGCGCGTCGGCTGGGAAGCCGAGCTCGAGGTTCGCCTCGACGGTGTCGCGGCCCTGCTCCTGGAGCTCGTACGCGCGGAGCTTGTTGAGCAGGCCGATCCCGCGCCCTTCCTGAGCCATGTAGAGGAGGACGCCGCGGTCCTCGCCGGCGATGCGCTGCAGCGCCAGGTCGAGCTGCTCGCCGCAGTCGCAGCGGAGTGAGTGGAAGACGTCGCCGGTCAGGCACTCAGAGTGAACGCGGACCAGGACGTCGTGCGCCCCGTCGACGTCGCCCTTCACCAGCGCGAGGTGGTGCTTGCCGCTGAGCTTCTCGCGGAAGGCGACCGCCTGGAACTCGCCGAACGCCGTCGGCAGCCGAACGGACGTCGTCCGCTCGACCAGCTTCTCGTGCCGCCGCCGGTACTCGATCAGGTCGGCGACCGTGATCAGCCTGAGGCCGTGCTCCTCGCAGTACGGGATCAGATCGGGGACGCGCGCCATCGTGCCGTCGTCGTTCATCACCTCGCACACGACGCCGGCCGGGTTGAGCCCGGCGAGGCGCGCGAGGTCGACGGCGGCCTCGGTCTGGCCGGTGCGCCTGAGCACGCCGCCGGCACGGGCGCGCAGCGGGAAGACGTGGCCGGGCTGGACGAGGTCGCGCGGCGCGGACTCGGGGTCGACGGCGACCTGGATCGTGCGGGCACGGTCGGCGGCGCTGATACCGGTGGTGATCCCGTCACGCGCCTCGACCGAGACCGTGAACGCGGTCTCGTACGGCGACTCGTTCTTGGCCGCCATCAGGTCGAGCCCGAGCTCGTCGCACCGTTCCGGAGTGAGCGCCAGGCAGATCAGCCCGCGCCCCTCCTTGGCCATGAAGTTGATCGCCTCGGGCGTCGCGAACTGCGCCGCCATCGT
>JBJMJY010000082.1:0-11398 GCA_045806105.1 Gaiellaceae bacterium
GTGCTGCTGTTGAAGCTGGAGCTCCGCAGCGTCTTCGATCGTGACGATCCGCTCCGAATGCGGGATGAAGGCGGACATCGCGTTCAGGGTCGTCGTCTTACCTGTGCCGGTACCGCCCGAGATCAGGATGTTCAGCTTTCCGTTGACGCAGGCGGCGAGGAACTGGGCGGCTTTGGGCGAGATCGACCCGAAGTTGATCAGGTCGTCCATCGTGTACGGATCGCGCGGTGCGGCAGCTCGACGCCGGCCGTCATGACCAGCGTCTCGAGCCGCGAGAGCGCATCGCGCGGGGAGTTCGCGTGGATCGTCGTGAGCGAGCCCTCGTGGCCCGTGTTCATCGCCTGGAGCATGTCGAGGGTCTCCGCGCCGCGGACCTCGCCGACGATGATGCGGTCGGGCCGCATGCGCAGGGCGTTGCGGACGAGCTCGCGGATGCGGATCTCACCCTCGCCCTCGATGTTCGGCGGGCGGGACTCGAGCGTGATCACGTGCTCCTGCTGGAGCTGGAGCTCGGCCGCGTCCTCGATCGTGACGATGCGCTCGTCGTTCGGCACGAAGGCCGAGAGCGCGTTCAGCGTCGTCGTCTTACCGGTGCCGGTACCGCCGGAGATGAGGACGTTCAGCTTGCCGCGCACGCAGGCGGAGAGGAACTGCGCCGCCTCCGGCGAGACCGTGTCGAAGGCGATCAGGTCGTCCATCGTGTACGGGTCGCGCGAGAACTTCCGGATGGTCAGCGTCGGCCCGCGCAGCGAGAGCGGCGGGATGATCGCGTTGACGCGGCTTCCGTCGGGGAGGCGCGCATCGACCATCGGCGAGGCCTCGTCGACCCGGCGGCCGACCTGCGAGACGATCTTGTCGATGATGCGCAGCAGGTGCGCGTTGTCCACGAAGGTCGCCTCGGCGACCTCGATCTTGCCGTTGCGCTCGACGTAGACGTGGTCGTAGCTGTTGACCATGACCTCGGTGACGGAGTCGTCGCGGAGCAGCGGCTCCAGCGGCCCGTAGCCGAGGATGTCGTCAGTGATCTCGCGCGTGACCTGGCGCCGCTCCTCACGGGTGAGAGGCGTGCGGTCGAGCGCGAGCTGCTCGGTGACGACGCGGAGCACCTTCTCGGCGAGGTCCTCGTTGGAGGCCTCGTCCGACTGGCCGGCGGCGTAGAGCTGCGGGCCGAGCTTCGCGATGCAGGCGTGGTGGATTCGCCCCTTCAGCTCGGCGTAGGGGTCCGAGTGCCGCTCCGGCGCGTCGGTCTGGCCCCCGACGAGGACGTCGAGCTCGGGGCCGTGGCCGTTGCCGGAGCCGTTCTGGCGATGGAGTCGGTCGTGGAGGCCCATTACGCCCTCGCCAGCGTCGCCATGAACTTCTTCTTCTGCTTCGCGACGGCCTGGGCGGCGACGAGCTCCTTCGCCATCGCGCGGATGGCCTTGGAGAACTCCGCCTTCGGCTCGGCGACGACCGCCGGGTTCCCGCGGTTGACCGCGAGCGGGACGATCCGGTCGCTCGGCACCTCGAAGTTGATCTTGCGGTCGAGAGCGGCCTCGACCTCCTTCGGCTTCATCCCGACCTTCGAGTTCGCCCGGTTGAGGACGAGCTTGATCCGGTCGTCCGGGAACGAGAGCAGCTCGAGGGTCTGCAGACTGAGCCGGACGTTCTTCAGCGTCGGCACGTCCAGCCCGCACAGGAGCAGCAGCTCGTCCGTCCGGTCGAGGGTCGCCAGCATCGGGCCGTGGAAGAACGGCGAGGTGTCGACGACGATCACGTCGTACGACTCGCGTGCGACCTCCAGCAGCCGGGCCAGCTTGGCCTCGGTGACGAGCTCGGCGTCCTCCGGGCGCAGCGGCGCGGGGAGGATGTCGACGCCCGACGCGTGCCGGGTGGTGTAGCCGGCGAGCTTCTCCGAGTCGAGCTCGCCCGGAGCCGTGACGAGGTCGTAGATCGTCTTCTCCGGCTCGATCCCGAGCATGATCGCGGCGTCGCCGAACTGCAGGTCGAGGTCGAGTAGGAGCGCTCGTTTGCCCCAGTGCTTGGCGAGCGAGGCACCCAGGTTCGTCGCGGTCACGGTCTTGCCCGTGCCGCCCTTCGGCGAGAACACCGTCACCAGGCGGCCGTGCCGGCGCTGGTCACCGGTCAGCCGCTTGCCGACGTGGCCGGCCTTGCGGATCGCGAAGACGACGTTGTCGGTCAGCTGCGGGAGCAGCAGGACGTCGGCGACGTCGTGCTCGAGCGCCTCCTCCAGCAGGGCCGGGGAGCCATTCGAGGCGAGCAGGACCAGCGGTGCCCGCGTGTGCTCGCGGATTGCCGCCAGTTCGTTCACCGGCAGTGTCGCCGCGCGCGTCGCGTGCAGGACGACGTTCAGGTGGCCGCCCGTCAGCGTGGGTGCGGCCTCGAAGACCTGCGTCGCGGAGCCGACAAGCTCGACCTCGGGGTGCGCGGCGAGCGCGTCCCTCAGGACCGGCAGCCCGTCGCAGTCACCCGTGACGTAGATCCGGTTCGGGCTCTTGCTTGCGAATTCGTTGCCGTTGCTCATCGTGGCCTCCTAGCGGCCGAGCGTCTTCCGCTGAGCGGCGCTGAGGCCGCCCGTGAGGACGCTTTCGAAGCTGTCGAGGTGGTCAGGGCTGTCGGCGTCGTGCGTGACCGGCCGGAGCTCGAGGTGCCAGCGCTCGGGGCCGGAGCCGTTGCCCGCGTTTGCGAGCAGGTACTGGATCTTCTGCGCCTGGCTGTCGCTGAGCGCGAGCATGATCGCGAAGTTGGAGCTCGCGCCGCCGGTGAGCTTGCTGCCGGCCGGAGGCGCGTTCGGCGCATTGAGCACCTTCACGTCGCGCACGAGCACGCGGCTGAAGTAGATGTCCTGGTCGCCGGGCTTCTTCAGCGCGGCGACGAAGTCGACGCTGTCGCCGTCCTTGAGCGTGCCGGCGAGCAGCTGGTTCTGGTCGCCCTCGATCGAGACCGCCCGGAGCGTGCCTGCGAGCTGCGCCCGGACGCCGACGTGCGTGCGCGGGCTGAAGCGCCGGGTGGTCACCTGCTCGCCCTCCATCGTCGGCTGAGTCGCGACGAGGCCGGCCAGCTGGTCGGCGCTGGAGACCGCGCCGGGGACGACGCTCTTGCGTGGGACCTCGAGGGGCGCCAGCAGGCCCGCGACGTCGGACCCGCTCACCCCTTCGGAGATGTCCTTCTTGGCGACGAGCACCGTCACGTGGTCCTCGCCGCGCTGAACGTGCCGCTTGTAGCTGGTCACGTAGAAGCTCGTGAGCAGTGCGGCCACAGCGGCGAGGGCGACCGCGATCAGGATGTTCCTAGCTCGATATGCCATTGCTGTGTCTCTCTCCTGGGTGAGGGGTTAACCGACGAGCTCGACTTTCTTGACCCCGAAGTAGGGGTTGCCGCCGGTGGTCACCTGGACCCCGCTGGCGGTGTAGCTCGTGAAGTGGCCGGTGATCGTCCCATTGCTCCCGCTCGGATCGAACGAGGTGACGACGAAGCCGACCCAGCCGATGATGTCGTATTTCGCGTTGGATCCAGGCCCCGTGAGCAGCCGGTAGACCGGGAACAGAACCTCTTTCCCGAGGATCTGCGTCATTGCGTCCTGGAACTGCGAGTTGTTGAAGTTGGCCGAGGGGGCGGAGAAGTACGTGCCCAAGGGCAGGTAGTCCTGGTAGCCGTGCAAGAGCCAGTCGGCGAGGGTGCCCGCGCCGACGTTGCCCGTAGGGTCACCGAAATTCAGGTTCAATAGGCCGAACGCACCCGCCCCGCTGCCGCCGCCCTTCTGGTGCAGGTCTTCGAGGTTGAGGGTCGTTGTGCTCGTGAAGTCCGGGTTGCACGTCGGGTGCGACGGCGGGCCGGTGCAATTCAGCAGCGGATGCTTGTAGTGGACGACGATCGGCGCGACGTACTTCACCGAAGAAACGCCTTCGGACCGCGCGGTCGCAGTCGAGCCCACGCTGACGGACTTCCGGCCGAAGATCTTCGAGAAGAACCCCGGCGCCGAGCGCTTGACAGTCACGCTGATCGTGTCGTTGCTGACGATCTTCGACGTGATCGAGACGCCGCCCGAGCCGAGGCCGCCGTTCTTGGTCGCGTACTGCTGGGTAAGCGTGGTCGCCTGTCCGGGGTTCTCCGGCAGCGCCTGGGCGCCCGCGAGCGCCGCGGCATCGGCGGTCGACTGCGTGGCGCGGTCGGCGCGGTACCACGACCCGAGGTCGAGCACGAGCGCCGCCATGCCGAGCAGCACGACGAGAAAGACAAGTGTCAGGACGGTTGCCTGGCCGCGGGCGCTTCGCATGGTCATTCCACACGCTCCGTAGTAGTGCTCGAAAGTCGACCCGACTTGACGACGAGTCCGAGCAGGCTGATCTCGTAGGGGTAGGTCGCATTCACCGTCACGTCCGCGCCGGGTTGCCAGGTCGACGAGCAGCTCGAGGTGAGGTCGCCCTGGTCGAGGTCCTGCGCCGAGTTCCGGATCGCCGCCACGCACGCGTTGGTCGGGTTCGGGAGTTGACGGCCGACGGCCGCCTTGCGGGCGCCGGCGCGCGTCGCGTCCGTGAGCGTCACGTAGTGATTGAAGGCGATCCCGAACTGGATCACCGCAAACAGGAGCAGCGCGAGGATCGGCAAAGCGAGCGCGAATTCCGTCACGGACTGACCCTGCTCGGATCGAATGTCGATTTTGCGGCGACGTACCTTGGTCACGGGAGTTCTTTCTTTCGGTCGAGGGGTGGGAGTGGGCCCCTTCTCGCGAAGGGGCCCCCTACCGGAGGAACTGCGGTGTTCCTTAGCCGGGCAGAATGCCGGCGACGTTCTCGATCGCAGCGCGGACGTTGTCCGAGAGGAGCGTGATGGCACCGATCACGGCCAGCGTGATCACGGCGAGGACCACGCCGTACTCCGCCATCGTCTGACCCTCCTCGCGCTTGCGCAGCGAGTCGGCGGCGATCTGCACGAAGGTGAAGAGCTTCAGCATTTATGTCACCTCCCTTCTTCTGTAATCGATGCGCACGCGGTCGCGCGCGATTTCCCTGGGGAAAAAGCTCGAGTGGAGAGGCGGTGGAAAGAGAGCCGGTTGCTGGTGGTGCGGGCGGTGCAATTGCTCACGCGGAAATAACCTCCGAAAAGTTTCTCGGCGTGGCCGCGCCGCCTAAGGCTCAGATGCGGCGTTCATCGTTCCGATCGAGCGGCGGTTGCATCCCTCGGACTAGTGATCTCCGGTTCAAGTCCCCAATTCGAGGGAGAGGGCGCCTGCGTAGCGGCTCGATAGTGCTGTCAAGTCCGTACGGCCCGCGGATGTGAAAACGAGATCCGCGCCGACGTGGCGGCCCACCGGCGCCCGAACGAACGGGAGCAACGGCAATGCCACGACGGAAGTCCCTGACCAGGCGGTTTCTCCAGCATCTCCTCCTGATCTCGCTCGCGCGGTCGGTCCTGACCGTCGTCGGCCGGGGTCGCGCGTGGGACGAATGGGACGAGCGCAAGCTCGTCGAGCCCGCGCAGGAGCGCAGTTTCCAACGCCGCTTCGCGCAGACCCTCTCTTTCGGCGCCCTCTTCTGCGCCGGCCTCGCGCTCTCCGCGGGCGCCGGAAACGGCGTACGCTCGCTGCTCGAGGAGGACGGCGCCACGCCGGCCGCCCAGGGCGCGAGCGGCGCCAGCGGTCCGACCGGCACCGCGGCTCCCGTCGCGTCGACGCGCACCGTCCTCGCCTCGCAACCGTCTCGCACGATCGTGGCGCAGGAACAGGCCGCGCAGTCGCGGCCGGTCGTGACGCCGGCCGCTCCGGCCCGAACTGCCGTCGCGAGCTCCAGCGTGACGCGCTCGGCGCTCAGCCCGGTCGTCGCTCCGGCAGCGACCAAGGAGCGGACCGCGATCGCGAAGACGCACACCGCCCGCCCCGCGCGCGCACACGCGCGTCCGCACCGCAAGGCGCCGGCCCGGCGGGAGGCCCCGAAAGCCCCGCCGCTCGACCCCGAGGTGCACAGCTTCGCGGAGTCGACGGTCTGGCTGAACCGGGCCGCGCCTGACCCGACCCCGCCGGCCGCCCGGTTGAAGCTCCAGTTCGCGCGCGAGCTCGTCGCGTTCTCGCGCCAGGCGCACGTGGACTGGGCGCTCGTGCTCGCCACCCTGCGGGCCGAGGGCCGCAACGGCCGCGTTCCCGCGGGCCGGCAGGCGCTGCGCAGCATGTCCTTCAGGCTGTCCGCCCTCGGCGGCCGAGCGAACCCGTGGGGGGCCGCGCTCGGGTACTCGAGCGACACCTCCCTGGCCGACCGCGCCGTCGCGCTCCGGCACTACTACCGCGCCGTCGGGCTCGCGAGCCTCGTGCACGGCCTGCTCTCGCAGAAGGGCGACCTGCAGGACCGCCTCCTTCACGACTCGCGCGTCGTGATGTACCCCGGCGGGCGTCATGACGTCGCCGCCGGCCACGTGGACGTGCGGGTGCTGGCGACGATCCTGTACCTCGCTGACACCTACCGCGAGGTCACCGTCTCCTGCCTCGTCAGCGGCCACCGGCTCTACGCGCGGCCCGGCGTCGTCTCGGCGCACATCTACGGCCGTGCCGTCGACGTCGCCGCGCTGAACAACGTCTCGATCGCCGGCCACCAGCAGCCGGGCGGGATCACGGAGCAGGCCGTTCGCAGCCTCCTGATGCTGCCGGGCGGGATGCTGCCCAAGCAGATCATCTCGCTGCTCGGGCTCGGCGGGCCGTCGTTCCCGCTGGCGAACCACTACGACCACGTCCACGTCGGTTTCTAGATGTCTTTGCCTCAGGTCGCACTGGCGAACGACGGCGGAGACGTCGTCTGCGAGCGCTGCTTCGTCGCCGAAACCGCGTTCGCGCGCCTTCGCGGCCTCCTTGGCCGGAGCGGCCTCTCCTCGGGTGAGGGGATGCTGCTCCGGCCAGCATCGTCGATCCACACCGCGTTCATGCGGTTCCCGATCGACGCCGTCTTCCTCGACCGCTCCGATCGCGTGGTGAAGGTGGCCTCCGACCTGCGCCCGTGGCGCATGGCGGCCTGCCGCGGCGCACGGACGGTGCTCGAGCTGGGGGCGGGCGAGGCGGCGAGGCGCGGGCTCCGGCCCGGCGTCTCACTCACGCAGGTGTGGCGGAGCGCGCCGGGGAGCAGCTCGGCCCGCCCGCCGGCACCTGCGTCCCCGCGCCCGAATTGAGCGCGGCTCGCCACTAGGCGGTTTGACGCGGGCGACCGCCGCGCGCCAAGGTTCGTGGCATGGACCCGCCCTCCGCGAGCTCCGTCGGCGCCCGGGCGCGCACCGAGAACTTCCCCGTCGCCTCGCTGCTCTTCCCGCGGCCGCTGCGCCCGCACCTGCGCGCGATCTACGGCTTTGCCCGGCTGGTCGACATCCTCGGCGACGAATTCACGGCGGACCGGCGCGAAGAGGCGGGGCGTTCGCCATTCCATCACGGTGCATCAGCCGGAGGCACGGGGAAAGGCCGCGCCTCCTCTCAGACGACGTCGACAAGCGACGTCGTGGGAAATCGGCTCGCGGCTCTCGACGAGCTGGAGGCCGAGGTCGAGGCCTGCTACGAGGGCGAGCCGACGTGGGAGGTGATGCGCGAGCTGCAGCCGACGATCCGCGCGTGCTCGCTTCCGCGCGAGCCGTTCCTGCGCCTGATCGAGGCGAACCGGATGGACCAGCGCATCTCGGAGTACGAGACCTGGGCCGACCTGAAGCGCTACTGCGTGCACTCGGCCGACCCCGTCGGGCGGCTGGTGCTCGGCGTCCTGGGGCGTTCCGACCCCGAGGCAGTGGCGCTCTCGGACGACGTGTGCTCGGGGCTGCAGCTCGTGAACTTCCTCCAGGACGTGCCTCGCGACCTTGCGCTCGGGCGCGTCTACCTGCCCGCGGAGGACCGGCGCCGCTTCGGGATCTCCGTGCTCGACGGGCCGAGCACGGAGCTGAGCGCGTTGCTCGAGTTCGAGGCGGAGCGGGCGCGCGGGCTGCTCGCATCCGGCGAGGAGCTCGGCCGGCTGCTCGGCGGCGGGCGCCTCGGACGCGCCGTGGCGCTCTTCGCACGCGGCGGCGTCGCGGCGCTCGAGGCGCTGGAGCGGGCCGACTGGGACATCTTCAACGGCCGCCCGCGGCCCTCGCGCGCGCGGCTGGCCCTGGCGGCGCTGCGATGACCGTCGCCGAGGCGTACGCCGAGGTCGAGCGCCTCACCCGCCGAGAGGCGCGCAACTTCGCCTATGGGATCCGCTTGCTGCCGCCCGAGCAGCGGCGCGCGATCTGCGCCGTCTACGCTTTCGCGCGGCGCGTGGACGACATCGCCGACGGCGAGCTGCCCGTCAAGGCGAAGCGCGCGCGGCTCCAGGAGCTGCGCGCCGCGCTCGACGCACCGTCCGCCGACGCGATGTTCGTCGCGCTCGCCGACGCCCGCTCCCGCTTCGCGATCCCGGACGAGCCGCTATACGACCTCGTCGCCGGCGGCCTCCAGGACACCGAGCAGGACCGGTACGCCGACTTCGGCGAGCTGCATGGCTACTGCCGCCGCGTCGCGGGCGCGGTCGGCGTCGCGTGCGTCGCGGTCTACGGGTCAGACGACGTCGAGCGGGCCGAGACGCTCGGCGTGGCCCTGCAGCTGATCAACATCATCAGAGACGTGCGCGAGGACTGGGAGCTGGGCCGCGTCTATCTGCCGCAGGACGAGCTGGCCGCCTACGGCGTCACGGAGGAGGACATCGCGGAGGGCCGCGCGGGGCCCGAATGGCAGGCGCTGATGGCGTTCCAGGCCTCCCGCGCGCGCGTGTACCTGGACGAGGGCCTCGGGCTGCTCGAGACGCTGGACTCGCGCAGCGCCGCATGCGTCTCAACGTTCGCCGGGCTCTACCGCGCGACGCTCGACCGGATCGAGTCGCGCGGCTTCGACGTCTTCGAGGGCTCGCTGCGGCTCTCGCGGCTGACGAAGCTGCGCATCGTGGGGAGAGCCGCGAAAAGTGCTTCGCACTTTCCGCGGGGCCGGCTTGTACCTTCGCTTCGCTCGGTAGACCGCAGGTGGCCACGATGAGGGTGGCTGTTGTCGGAGGCGGTCTGGCAGGGCTGAGCGGGGCGCTCGAGCTCGTGGACGCCGGGCACGAGGTCTCGCTTTACGAGGCGCGGCCGACGCTCGGCGGCGCCGTGCAGACGTTGCCGCGTCGGGAGGGCGACCCGGAGCCGCCGCCCGACAACGGCCAGCACATCGCGCTCGGCTGCTTCAGCGAGTACCGCCGCTTCCTGGAGCGGATCGGCGAGGCGGGATCGGTGCGGCGGCTGCGGCTCGAGCTGCCGGTGATCGACGAGCGCGGCCGCGGCGCGGCGATCAGGCCGTCGCCGCTCGCCCTCCTCCGCTACCGCCACGTGCCGTTCGGCGACCGGCTGCGGATCCTGCGCGCGTTCGCGCGCTGGGGCGGGTCGCGCGGCACGACGTTCGCCGACGCGCTGCGGGCGCGCGGCCAGTCGCAGGTGGCGATCGACCGCTTCTGGGACGTCTTCATCCGGCCGGCCCTGAACCTCCGTTCCGAGGAGGCGAGCGCGGAGGCCGGCGACTTCACCGTCCGCACCGCGCTGCTCGGCGAGCGGGGCAGCTCCGACCTGTTGCTCCCGGCGAAGCCGCTCGGCGAGATGCACGGCGACGCGGCTGGGAAGGCGCTCGAGGCCGCGGGCGCGCGGGTGGTGACGGGCGCGCGCGTGGAGCGCCTCGACGAGCTCGACGCAGACGCGGCCCTCGTCGCCGCGCCGCCGCGGGAGAGCGCACGGCTGCTCGGCGAGCGGGAGCCCCAACTGGAGGACTCGCCGATCGTGAGCGTCCACCTCTGGTTCGACCGAGTGCTCCTGCGCCACCCGCTCGCGGCGCTGCTCGGCAGCGATGCGCATTGGGTCTTCGACCGCGGCGCGCTCACGGGTCATACGCCGGAGTACGGGCAGTACCTGACGGTCGTCTCCTCGGGCGCGCCCGAGCTGCTGGAGCTGCGCGGCCGCGAGCTCGTGGACCGGATCGCCGGGGAGCTGACCGCGAGGCTCGGCGAGGCGGAGCTCGTGTGGTCCCGGGTCAGCCGCGAGCCCGCCGCGACGATCGCCGTCCGGCCGGGCAGCGAGCGCGAGCGGCCCGGCCCGGAGACGGGACGGCCGAACGTCACGCGCGCGGGCGCGTGGACCGCGACCGGCTGGCCGGCAACGATGGAGGGCGCAGTGCGCAGCGGCCTCGCCGCCGCGCGCGCGTTGACCGCGGCCCGCGAGGAGGTCGCAGCGTGAGCGTCGCGACGGAGACCCGGCTCGACGCGGCGATCGAGGCCGCTACCGCCCGGCTGCTCGAGCTGCAGCACCCCGACGGCTACTGGGTCGGGGAGCTCGAGTCCAACGTGACGATGACCGCGCAGCACCTGTTCTGGCACCACGTGCTCGGGCTGCGCACGCCCGATCTCGACCGCCGCATCGCGAACGAGCTGCTCGCGCGGCAGCGCGACGACGGCACGTGGGCGATCTGGCAGGACGGCCCCGGCGACCTCTCGACCACCGTCGAGGCCTACACCGCGCTGAAGCTCGCGGGCGTCGATCCTGGCCCGAAGGCACGCGACTTCATCCGGGAACGCGGCGGGATCCCGAGGACGCGGATCTTCACCAAGTGCTTCCTAGCGCTCCTCGGCCAGTGGCCCTGGCAAGGGGTGACGCCGATCCCTGTCGAGCTCGTCCTGCTCCCGCCCTCGGCGCCGTTCTCGATCTACGACTTCGCCTGCTGGGCGCGCGGCACCTTCGTCCCGCTCGCCGGCTGCCGCGCCCTGCGCCCGGTGCGCCACGCGGACATCGAGCTGCGCGAGATCGGATCCCGCCCCGGCCAGACGAAGGCCCCCGCAGCGCCCTCGCCGCTCCGGCGCGCGGCGCTGCACGAGGCCGAGCGGTGGGTGCGCGCACACCAGGAGGCCGACGGCTCGTGGGGCGGGATCCAGCCGCCGTGGGTGTGGTCGATCCTGATGCTGGCCGCCCTCGGCCACGGCCCCGAGGACGAGACGCTCTCGCGCGCAGTCGAGGGCTGGCAGGGCTTCGTGGTCGAGGAGGACGACCGGCTGCGCCCGGAGGCATGCCAGTCGCCCGTCTGGGACACCGGCCTCGCCGTGCTCGCGCTGCGCGACTCCGGCCTCGGCCCCGAGCACGCGGCGCTCGTGCGTGCAGCGGAGTGGCTCCTGAACGAAGAAGTCACCGTCCCGGGCGACTGGGCCATCCGGCGCCCGGACCTCGAGCCCGGCGGCTGGGCGTTCGAGTTCGAGAACGACCTCTACCCGGACGTCGACGACACGGTCGTCGTCGCGCTCGCGCTGCGCCGCTGCCACCGCGGCTACGACGCCGTCGACCGCGGCCTCCGCTGGGCCGCAGGGATGCAGTCGCGGAGCGGCGGCTGGGGCGCGTTCGACGTCGACAACGAGGCCTT
>JBJMJY010000083.1:0-14423 GCA_045806105.1 Gaiellaceae bacterium
GGGAGCGCCGCCATGCCGTGGCTATAGTAGGGCGACCCGTCCGCCGGCAGGCGCTGCGATGCCAGACTCCTCCACCATCCTGCTCGTCGACGACGAGGACGCGGTTCAGAAGCTCCTCGCCTATCCGCTCGAGAAAGACGGCTTCAAGGTCGTCCCTGCTCGCGATGGCGAGGAGGCGCTGGCGCGCTTCTCGGAGCAGCGCTTCGATCTCGTCGTGCTGGACGTGATGCTCCCGAAGCTCGACGGGCTCGAGGTGTGCAAGCGGCTGCGGGCCGCGAGCAGCGTCCCGATCATCATGCTGACCGCCCGCGACGACGAGCTCGACAAGGTGCTCGGCCTCGAGCTCGGCGCCGACGACTACATCACCAAGCCGTTCTCGATTCGCGAGTTCCGCAGCCGTGTGCGCGCGCTCCTGCGCCGGGCGGCGATCCCCGGCGCAGCGCACGCCGCGGACGAGACGATCGAGCGCAACGGGCTGCGCATCGACCTCGGACGGCGCGACGTGGAGGTCTCGGGGCGGCCGGTGCAGCTCACGTACGTCGAGTTCGAGCTGCTGCGGACGCTGGCCGCGAGCCCAGGGCGGGTGTTCACCCGCGAGATGCTCCTGCAGGCCCTGTGGGGCGGCTCGGACTACCGCGAGCCGCGCACGATCGACGTCCACGTGCGCCACCTGCGCGAGAAGCTCGAGCCCGATCCGAGCGAGCCGGAGTACATCCTCACCGTCCGGGGCGTCGGCTACCGCTTCAAGCCGTGAGCCGCTTCTTCCGGAGCGTTGGCGCACAGCTGAGCCTTGCGCTCCTCCTCGTCGTCGCGGTCGCGCTCGGCATCGTCTACCTCACCGTCGTCCCCTCGCTGCAGAACCGGCTGGTCGACGCGCGCGTCGCGGACCTCGAGCGCAGTGCGAAGCGGCTGCAACGGGAGGCGCACGACACGGTCGCGCTCAACTCCGACGTGATCGCCGCTTGGGCCGACGAGACGGGGACCCGCGCGCTGCTCGTCCAGTCGCTCTCCGGGACGCCGATCGTGATCGACGACTCCCGCGGCGGCGGGTCGTCCGGCGACGTGCAAAACGACGACGTCGTCGTCCGCGCCACCCGCACCGGGCGCCCGCAGCACGGGACGCTCGAGGAGGCCGGGCAGCACTACGCCGAGGCGGCCGTGCCGATCCTCCGCGGCCAGTACACCCTCGTCCTGCGCGACTCGGTCGAGAACCGCTACGGGACCGTCGAGCTGGTGCAGCACCGGGTGCTGCTCGCGGCCGGTGTGGCGCTGGCGATCGCGCTGCTGCTGGGCTACGCGGGCGCGCGGATGTTCGCGCGACGGATCCGTCGGCTCGAGCGTGCGGCCGACGAGATCGCGAGCGGCCGCTTCGACGAGCCGGTCGTGGACACACGTGGGGACGAGCTCGCCGCGCTCGCGGCGGCGTTCGAGCGCATGCGCGTGCGCCTCGCGCACCTCGACGACGCCCGGCGCGCGTTCGTCGCGAACGCCTCGCACGAGCTACGGACGCCCCTCTTCTCGCTGGGCGGCTTTCTCGAGCTGCTCGACGACGAGGAGCTGGACGAACCGACCAGACGCGAGTTCCTCGCGTCGATGCGCGAGCAGGTCGACCGCCTGACGAAGCTCGCGTCGGACCTTCTCGACCTCACGCGGCTCGATGCCGGGCGGCTCACCGTCGAGCGTGAGCCCGTCGACCTGGCGGCACTGGTGCGCGACCTCGTCAAGGAGTTCGGCCCGCTCGCAGCATCGACCGGCCACACGCTGGCGGGGAGCCTCGACGGCGAGGTGTTCGCGGAGGCGGACGAGCTGCGGGCGCTTCAGCTCGGCCGGATCCTGGTCGAGAACGCGCTCCTACACACCCCACCGGGCACGGGTGTCGAGGTGCGCGCGCTGCGCCGCGCCGAGACGGCGGCGCTCGAGGTCGAGGACGCGGGCGTGGGAATCCCGCGCGAGCAGCGCCAGCAGCTGTTCGAGCGGTTCTTCCGCCTGGACGGAGCGCGTGCGTCGGGGAGCGGCCTCGGCCTCGCGATCGCGAAGGAGCTCGCCGAGCTGATGGAGGGCGCGGTCGAGGTCGAATCCGAGCCGGGCCGGACGGTCTTCACGCTCGTGCTCCCGCTGTCGGCGGTACCGGAAGCGCGCGAAGCCGTTTTGCCGTGAAAACGGCGGCCTGGAGATCCGCCGCTACAGTGCGAAAGCCGTGCGGACCGCGCCTCTCGCCGCTGTTGCCGTCGCGTGCGCCGTCATCGGCGGCGCGCTGACGCTCGGCGTCGGCCACCTGACGGGCTGGACGGACTCAAGCTCGACGACCACGGTCTTCCGAGCGGCGCCGATCGAGCCCTCCACGGCCGCGACGGCTGCGGTCGGGCCCGCCGCGAAGCCGCTCGCCGGCAACGGCTTCAGCCCGAGCATGATCTACGCGCGCCGCTCGCCCGGCGTCGTCACCATCATCGCGATCTACGGCAGCGACCCCGACAGCCCGCGGCGTGCACAGGGCTCGGGCTTCGTCGTCTCACCGCAGGGCTACATCCTCACGAACTCGCACGTGATTACGACTGCCGGCGACACGTCGGTGCCGCAGCCGGCCGACCGCGTCTTCGTCGAATTCCAGGACCGCGACCGCGCCGAGGCGACGATCATCGGCTGGGATGTGTTCGACGATGTCGGGCTGATCAAGGTCGACCCGCCGGCCCACGCGCTCGCTCCCGTGCCGCTCGGCAACTCCGCTGCGGTGGTCGTCGGCGAGCCGGTGGCCGCGATCGGCAGCCCCTTCGGCAACGAGAACTCGCTCGCGGTCGGTGTCGTATCCGCCGTGCACCGGTCGATCGAGTCCCTGACGTCGACCTTCAACCTCGTCGACGCGATCCAGACCGACGCGCCGATCAACCACGGCAACTCCGGCGGCCCGCTCTTCGACGCACGCGGCCGGGTGATCGGGATCAACGCGCAGATCCGGAGCACGAGTGGCCAGGCGGAGGGCGTCGGCTTCGCGGTGGCGGTCAACTCCGCCAAACGCTCGATGCAGCAGCTGATCGCGAACGGGTCGGTCTCGTACGCCTTCGTCGGGGTCGAGACCACCGACCTGACGCCCGCCCTTGCGCGCCGCTTCCACTACGCGGTGCAGCGTGGGGCCGTCGTGACGGATGTCGTGGCCGGAAGCCCGGCGGCGAGGGCCGGCCTCCACCCCGGCCGTCAAACCGCCAGCGCGCTCGGGCTCGACTTCCCCCGCAGCGGCGACGTGATCGTCGCCATCGACGGGCACGAGGTCACGGGCTCGGAGGACATTGCGCGAATTGTCACAAGAATGAACCCCGGCCAGGTCGTCCCCTTCGTGATCGAGCGAGGGCACTCGCGCTTCGAGCTGCCGGTGCGCCTGAGCGAGCGCTCGGAAGCCAAATAGGATCGGAACGCGTGACCTTCGACGGCGGGCACCCGGATCCTTCCTGGTTAGGCGCACGCGCGCGCGGGGAACGGTGAACGGATGAGCGAGGAGGGCCGCTCCGTCCGCCTCACGATTCCAGCCCGGGCCGAGTACATCACGCTCGGCCGGTTGGCGCTGACGGCGATCGCCGGCGTTCGCCCGCTCTCCGACGAGACGCTGCACGACCTCAAGCTCGCCCTCACCGAGGCCTGCACGAACTCGGTCAAGCACGCCTACGACAACGGAACCGGCAGCGTCGACATCGTCTACGAGCTGTACCGCGACCGGCTCGCGATCGAGGTCGGCGACGCGGGGAGCGGCTTCGCGCCGCGCCAGGACACGATGGACGCCGAGGACGACCTCGAGGAGGGCGGCCTGGGCATCGCGATCATCCGCGCCGTCACCGACGAGGTCGAGATCGCCGAGCGCGAGGGCGGCGGCGCGCGCCTCCGCTTCGTGAAGCTGCTCGGCGACTGAGTCCGGCAAGACCGAACGGTATCCTCGCTGGCCGCTGATGCTCCAGCTTGTCAACGTCGGCCAGAAATCGCTCGCGGACTACGCGACGATCGCCACGCGCGGGCTGATGGAGGAGATCCGCCGGCTCGCGGAGCCGCTGCGCGGGAAACGCCTGCTGCATCTCTCGGCAACGGCCTTCGGCGGGGGCGTGGCGGAGATCAACTACGCGCTCGTGCCGCTGATGCGGGACGCGGGCCTCGACGCGGAGTGGCGCATCATCGCGGGCGCGGAGGAGTTCTTCGCCGTCACGAAGGCGATTCACAACGCGCTGCAGGGCGATCCGAACGGCCTGACGCAGACGCAGCAGGAGGTCTACCGGCAGTTCCAGCGGGTGAACGCCGAGGAGCTCCGGGACGACTACGACTTCGTGCTCGTCCACGACCCGCAGCCGGCAGGGATGATCGAGCACTTCCAGGACAGCGCCGCGCACTGGATCTGGCGCTGCCACATCGACCTCTCCCAGCCGAACCGCGAGGTACTCGGGTTCCTGCTGCCGTGGCTCTCGCGCTACGACGCGGCGATCTTCCACATGCAGGAGTACGTGCCGCGCGCGGCCGAGATGCCCGCCGCGTTCATCTGGCCACCCGCCATCGACCCGCTGACGCCGAAGAACATGGCGCTCTCGCCCGAGGACGCGGCCTACATCGTCGACCAGTTCGGGATCGACGTCGAGCGGCCGCTGCTGACGCAGGTCTCGCGCTTCGATCCGTGGAAGGACCCGCTCGGCGTGATCGACGCCTACCGCCTGGTGAAGGCCGACCACCCGGACGTGCAGCTCGCGCTCGTAGGCTCGATGGCACACGACGACCCCGAGGGCTGGGACTACTACAACCGGACGGTCACGTACGCGGCCGGCGACCCCGACGTCTACATCCTCTCCAACCTGAACAACATCGGCTCGGTCGAGGTCAACGCCTTCCAGGTCCACTCGGCGGCGGCGATCCAGAAGTCCACGAAGGAGGGTTTCGGCCTCACAGTCACCGAGGCGCTCTGGAAGACCCGGCCGATGGTGGCGAGCCGCGTGGGCGGGATCGTGGCGCAGATCCAGGACGGCGAGACCGGCTGGCTCGTCGACCCGCACGCGCCCGAGGAGTGCGCGGCGGCCTGCATCGAGATCCTGAGCGACCCCGGCTCCGCGAGGCAGCGCGCGCTGCGGGGAAAGGAGTACGTCCGTAGGAACTTCCTCATGCCGCGGCTCCTGCGGGATTGGCTCGTGCTGCTGAACAAGCTCGACGGGAACGACACCGCGGGCGCCGAGGTCACGGCCGCGGCCGCGGCGTCGTAGCCGTTTCCGCAGCCTCGGGCTGGGTAGGCTGGCCCAGGGCATGCCGGACCGTCGCAGGCTGATCGTCGTTTCGAACCGCGGACCCGTGACGTTCGCGCGCGTCGGCGACGAGCGCGTCGCGCGCCGAGGCGGCGGCGGCCTCGTGACCGGATTGCGGAGCCTCGTCGAGCACCACGACGTGACCTGGATCGCAAGCGCGATGAGCGATGAGGACCGGGCAGTCGCCGCCGAGAGCGGCGGCGACGCGGTCGAGGAGCGCTCGCGCGATGGGTCGCCTTTCCGCTTACGGCTGGTCGCACACGACGAGACCGCCTACGACTGGTTCTACAACGTCGTCGCCAACCCGATGCTCTGGTTCCTGCAGCACTACCTCTGGCAGCTCGCCTACACGCCGTCGGTGGACATCGCGCTCAGCAACGCCTGGGACGAGGGCTACGCACGGGTCAACGAGGGATTCGCCGAGGCCGTGCTGGAGGAGCTCGAGGCGCAGCCGGAGGCCGCCGTCTTCTTCCACGACTACCACCTCTACCTCGCGCCGCGCCTGGTTCGGGAGCGCGCGCCCGACGCGCTGCTCGCGCACTTCGTCCACGTGCCGTGGCCGCAGACCGACTACTGGCACGTGCTGCCGGACCGGATCCGGCGCGCGGTCCACGAGGGCGTCCTCGCCAACGACGTGATCGGGTTCCACACGCACCAGTGGCGGCTCAACTTCATGCGCGCGGCGAGCGACCTCGCGGGCGCCGAGGCCAATTTCCAGGACAGCGTCGTCGACCACGACGACCGGCGCTCCCTCGTCACCGTGCACCCGATCTCGGTCGACGCGGCGGAGTTCGACGAGCTGGCCCTGAGCGAGCCCGTGCTCGCGGCGGAGCAGGAGCTCGTCGCGCGGCGGACCGAGCAGCTGGTGCTCCGGGTCGACCGGACCGACCCGTCGAAGAACATCGTCCGCGGCTTCCGCGCCTTCGAGCTTTACCTCGAGGCGCACCCCGAGCGCCACCGGCGCGTGACGATGCTCGCGCTGCTCGACCCGTCGCGGCAGGACATCCCCGAGTACGCGGAGTACCTCGGGGCCATTCAGCGCGAGGCACGGCGCGTGAACGACCGCTTCCAGCAGAACGGCTGGCTGCCGATCGAGTTGGTGGTCGAGGACAACTTCGTCGGCGCGGTCGCGGCGTACAAGCAGTTCGACGCGCTGTTCGTGAACGCGATCTTCGACGGCATGAACCTCGTCGCGAAGGAGGCGCCGCTCGTGAACGAGCGCGACGGCGTGCTGATTCTCTCCGAGAACGCTGGCGCCCACGCCGAGCTCGGCGAATGGGCGCTGACGGTGAACCCGTTCGACGTCGCGGGGCAGGCAGAGGCGCTCGACGAGGCGCTGACGATGTCCGCGGCCGAGCGGCACGAGCGCCTCGAGGCGATTCGCGCCCACGTGCGCGAGCACGACGTGACCGAGTGGATCGACGCGCAGCTGGCCGACCTCGACCGCTGCGCCGCGCGCGTCGGCTAGACGCCGTCCTTCTCGATGCAGACCCACTCGGGGTCGGGGCCGGCCTCGTAGCCCGCCTGCATCTGCGTGTCGCCCTCCTTCACCTCGCGGAAGAGCTTCTCGGTTTCCCATACGGTCTTTCCGGTCCATCTGCCCGGGGTCAATGCCAATCGCGCGGGTCTAGGATCTCGCGATGGGCCGCAACACGCTGGTGGAAGAGCTGCGCTCGGTCGACCCGGCGACACTGGAAGAGCTCGGCGCCGTGCCCGTCTCGCCGCCCGGGGAGGTCTCCGAGGCGGTGGCCGAGGCTCGCATGGCGGCCGCTCGCTGGGCCGAGTCCTCGTTCGCGGAGCGGCGCGAGCTGCTCGGCGCGGTCGCGCAGGAGGTGCTCGCGCGCGCCGACCTGCTCGCGGCGACGGTGACTGCGGAGACGGGGAAGCCGCTCGCCGAGTCGTACACCGCGGAGCTGTTCGTCGCCCTCGACCATCGTCTGGGCGGCAGGCAACGCACCGCGGGTGCTGCGGCCCGAGCGCCTGCGCTTCCCGCAGCGCCACCTGCGGCACAAACGCGGCCGGCTGCTCTACGAGCCGCTCGGGGTGGTCGGGCTGATCTCGCCGTGGAACTTCCCGCTCGGGATTCCGCTGACCCAGGTCGCGTTCGCGATTGCGGCCGGCAACGCGGTTGTGCTCAAGCCGTCAGCGCTGACTCCGCTCTCGGGCGCGTGGGTCGAGCGGCTCTTCCGCGAGGCGGGGGCGCCCGAGGGACTCGTGCGCGTGGTCCAGGGGCGAGCCGAGACGGGCGAGGCGCTGGCACGCGCCCCGGGGATCGCGAAGATCGTCTTCACCGGGTCGGCCGCGGTCGGGCGCCTCGTCGCCGCGGCGGCGGGCGAACGGCTCCGGCCCGTGACGCTCGAGCTCGGCGGCAAGGACCCGATGCTCGTCTTCGAGGACGCCGACCTCGACCGTGCGGTCGCGGGGGCGCTGTGGGGCTCGTTCTCGAACTGCGGCCAGGTGTGCTCCGGCGTCGAGCGCATCTACGTCGCCCGGCCGCTGCACGAGGCGTTCGTCGAGGAGCTCGCGCGGCGCGCGCGGAGGCTGCGGCTCGGGCGCGGCGACGAGTTCGAGACCGACCTCGGGCCGCTGATCGCGGAGGACCGGCGCGCCCACGTCGAGGAGCTTGTCGAGGACGCCGTCGGCCGTGGCGCCCAGCTCCGGACCGGCGGCCGCCGCGCGCACGTCGGGCTGCCCGGCTGGTTCTACGAGCCGACCGTCCTGAGCGGCGTCGAGCGGGAGGCGCGGATCGAGCAGGAGGAGATCTTCGGCCCGGTCGTCACGGTCGAGTCGTTCCGGGACGAGGACGAGGCGGTGCGGCTCGCGAACGGCTCCTCGTTCGGCCTCGGCGCCAGCGTCTGGACGCGTGACCTCGAGCGCGCGCAACGGCTCGCGCCGCGCCTCGACGCCGGCTCCGTCTGGACGAACGACGTCGCGTACTCCTACGGCGCCGGGCAGGCCTCGTGGGGCGGGACGAAGGAATCCGGCTTCGGCCGCACCCACTCGAAGCACGGGCTGTACGACCTCTCGCGCGTGAAGTACGCGGACCTCGACCGCGGCCGGGTCCCGGTGCCTTGGTGGTACCCCTACGACGAGGGCGTCGTCGAGGGTTTCGCCGGCGTGGTCGAGTTGCTCTACGGCGACGGCCTGCCGCGCAAGCTCGCGAGCGCATGGGCGCACCGGCGCGGGCTCTGGCAGCTCGGGCGGCGGTACCTTTCGGGGTCGTGAACGAGCTCTCGCACGTGGACGACGCCGGCGAGGTGCGGATGGTCGACGTCGGCGGCAAGCCGACCTCGCGCCGGCGGGCGGTGGCGCGCGCGGTGCTGCGCGTAGCCCCGGAGACGGCGTCGCAGTTGCGGTCGCTGCCGAAGGGCGATGCGCTGACGACCGCGAAGATCGCCGGAATCATGGCTGCGAAGCGGACGAGCGAGCTCATCCCACTCTGTCATCCGCTGCCGCTCAGCCACGTCGCGGTCGAGATCGAGGTCGGCGACGAGGTCGAGATCATCGCGTCCGCCGAGACGACCGCCCAGACCGGGGTCGAGATGGAGGCGCTGGTCGCGGCGTCGGTTGCCGCGCTGACGGTCTACGACATGGCGAAGGCGATCGACTCGTCGATGGAGGTCGCCGAGGTGCGGCTGCTGGAGAAGACGAAGTCGTGAAGGCGGCGGTGCTCACCGTCTCCGACGGGGTCGCCGAGGGCTCGCGCGAGGACGAGAGCGGCGACATCCTCGCGGCCCTGCTCGCGGAGGAGGGCTACGAGGTCGACCGGCGCGTGGTGCCCGACGATCGCGACGGGATCGCCGAGGCGATCGCCGAGCTGGCGGAGGAGGCGGCGCTCGTGCTCACGACCGGCGGCACCGGTGTCGCACCTCGCGACGTCACGCCGGAGGCGACGGCAGAGGTGCTTGAGCGGGAGGCGCCCGGGATTGCGGAGGCGCTGCGCGCGGACTCGCTCGCCAAGACGCCGCACGCGCTGCTCTCGCGCGGCATGGCGGGGGTGCGCGGGAGCACGCTGATCGTGAACCTGCCCGGCTCCCCGGGCGGCTGCCGCGACGGCTTCGAGGTCCTGCGGCCGGCGCTGGCGCACGCGGTCTCGCTGCTCGCCGGCGCGCCGACGGCGCACCGCCAGACTTGAGGCGGCCCTTGCGACGCGGATCTCGGCACGTGCGCGCCTTGCGCGCGCGGCCGTCCTGTGCGAGGCCTAGTTGACGCGCCGTCGGCAGAATGGCGGCCGATGAGCGCTCTGGCGTACCCCGCGCGCTTCTACTCGCTCGTCAAGTTCGAGCACACCATCTTCGCGCTGCCGTTCGCGTACGTGGGCGCGTTCCTCGCCGTCGACGCCGTGCCCTCGGCGCACGACCTCGTCTGGATCACCGTCGCGATGGTGGCGGCGCGCTCACTCGCGATGGGGCTGAACCGCTTGATCGACGCCGGACTGGACGCCCGCAACCCGCGCACGGCCGGGCGCGAGCTTCCGGCCGGCCTGCTCTCGCCGAGCGCCGTGGCGGTCTTCTGCCTCGCCTCGCTCGCGGTCTTCCTCGTCGCCGTCTTCCAGCTCGACCCGCTCGTCCACTGGCTCTGGCCGATCCCGGTCGCCGGCTTCGTCGTCTACCCGTACCTGAAGCGCTGGACCTGGCTCTGCCACCTCTGGCTCGGCGCCGTCGACGGCCTCGCCCCGGTCGGCGCGTGGGCGGCGATCACGGGGACGCTGCCGTGGCAGGCGTGGGCGCTGGGCGGTGCCGTCGCGCTCTGGGTCGCCGGCTTCGACCTCTTCTACGCGCTCCTCGATCGCGAGATCGACGGCGAGCAGGGGCTCCAGTCGGTCGCGGTGCGCTTCGGCGAGCGCGGCGCGTTCTGGGGCGCGCGGCTCTTCCACGCGGGGACGGTGGCGCTGCTCGTTGCCGCGGGGCTCGGGCTCGACGTCGGCGCCTTCTACTGGCTGGGCGTGGCGGTGGTCGGCGGCCTGCTCGCGTACGAGCACTCCCTCGTGCGGCCGGGCGATCTGCGGCGGCTCGACACCGCGTTCTTCACCATGAACGGCGTGATCTCGGTCGCGTTCTTCGTCTTCGTGCTGCTGGACGTCCTGTGATCCGCGCGTCGGGTCTGGAGAAGCGCTACGGCGACAAGCGCGTGCTGCGCGGGCTCGATTTCGAGCTTCCGCGCGGCGGCTTCCTCGTCGTCACCGGGCCGAACGGCGCGGGCAAGACGACGCTGCTGCGGCTCTGCGCGGGCCTCGCGGTGCCGACAGGCGGCACGCTCGAGGTTGCCCCCGGCCGCGCCGCGATCGGGTTCCTCGGCCACGAACCGCTCGTCTACCGCGAGCTGACCGCGCTCGAGAACCTCGACCTGTACGGACGCCTCTACCGCGTGCCCGAGCGACGCGAGCGGATCGGGATGCTGCTGGAGCGCTTCGGGCTCTGGGACTCGCGGCGGGTGCGGGCGGCGAAGCTCTCGCGCGGCCAGCTCCAGCGGCTCGCGCTGTGCCGCTCCCTGCTCCACCGGCCCGAGCTGCTGATCCTAGACGAGCCGTTCAGCGGCCTGGATGCGGATGGGGCGGAGCTGCTCGACCGGGAGCTCGCCGGGATGCGCGAGCGGCGGACGATCCTCGTTGCGACGCACGACCCGGAGCGGGTGGCGCCGCTCGCGAGCGGGAGGCTGGCTCTTGCGTAGGTACTTCGGCGATGCGGCCGTGCTGGCGCGGAAGGACCTCCGGCTCGAGCTGCGGGCGCGCGACACGCTCCCCGCGATGCTGCTGTTCGTGCTGGCGATCCTCGTCGTCTTCCACTTCGCGCTTCCGGACGGCTCGTCGCGGCTCGCCGAGCTGGGCCTGCTCTGGGTCGCGATCGTCTTCACGGCGCTGCTCGGCCTCGGCCGCGCCTTCGTCGCCGAGCGCGAGCAGGGGCTGTTGGACGGGCTCGTGCTCGCGCCGGTCGACCGGAGCGCGATCTGGCTGGCCAAGGGGGTCGCGACCTTCGCCTTCCTCGCGGTGGCCGAGGTCGTGGCGCTGCCGGCGTTCGGTCTCTTCTTCTCGCCGGTGGGCTGGTCGACGGTCGCGGGCGTGCTGCTCGCCGATCTCGGCATCTGCGCCGTCGGCACCCTCCTCGCCGCGATGGCCGCGGCCGGTCGCGCGCGGGAGTTGCTGCTGCCGCTGCTCTTCCTGCCGCTCGCGCTGCCGATCGTGATCGGGGGCGTCGGCGCGAGCGTGGCCGACGGGTCCGGCCGCTACCTCGGCTTCCTCGCGCTCTACGACGCGATCTTCGCGCTGCTGGCGTGGGCGTCGTTCGAGTACGTCGTCACGGAGTGAGCACCTAGTAAGCCCGCACGATGAGCGCCTCGAGCGAAGCGGTGATCTTCGCCCGCAGCTTCCCGTGCTTCTCGTCCGAGTACCTGTGCTCGGTCGCGTTGCGGAGCTCCTTCGGATACCGCCAGACCGGACCGGTGATCCTTTCCGGCGGCTCCCACTCGTAGCGCGGCTGCACGTGGCCGTGTAAGACGGGGATGGCGTTGCCCA
The DNA here is from genome assembly GCA_045806105.1 of Gaiellaceae bacterium. GTDB lineage: Bacteria > Actinomycetota > Thermoleophilia > Gaiellales > Gaiellaceae > AC-32. The sequence continues at coordinate 11,770 of JBJMJY010000083.1, forward strand.
GCACCTCGTAGTTGATCCGCCGCAGCCCTTGGTCGCGGCACGCCTCCTGGACGGCCTCCCCGATCAGCGACAGGTCGAAGAGAAACTGGCTCCTCCGCTCCCAGTCGAGATCGGTCAGGTGGTCCAGCGTGGGATCGTCGGTCAGGAGCAGTGAGTAGCCCGGCAGGTGTTGGGTGTCCCCGATGACCGCGAAGCCGCTCCGCATCCGAACCATCACGAGCGGGTTCTCGCCTCGAAGCGCCGATCCGACGCGGTCGTCACGCCAGTCGCTTGTCACGGAGTGACGGGCACCGGCGCTCCCCGCCGCGCCAGCCGCCGCTGCTCGCGCTCGTCGGGCCACATCGCGATCAGCGAGCCGAGCAGGAAGACGAAGCCCGCGAGCCAGATCAGGTCGACGAGCGGGTTGACGAGCGCTTTCAGCACCACCGAGCCGTCGCCGTTGAACTGCTCGCCGATCAGGAAGAGGTCCTCGGCGCGCAGCCAGTCGGTGCGGATCCCAACCTCGTTCGAGACCTGCTGCTCGACCGGGTAGCTGTTCTTGCCGGCGAGGTAGGTGCCCAGGTAGCCGCCGTTGCGCGAGACGGCGAGGCGTGCACGGATCTCGCGGCGGTTCGACTCCTGGCGCGTCTCGGAGCCGAGGTAGCGCAGGTCATAGCCGCGGATGCTCATCGTCTGGCCCGGCTCGAGCTTCTGGACCCTCGTCGCCCCGTACGCGCCGCCGGCGACGCCGAGCGCGAGCATGACGATGGCGGCGTGGACGACGTAGCCCCCGTACCGGCGCCGGTTGCGGCCGACGAGCGACGAGAACGCGCCCACCCACGTCGCGTCGCCGAGCGCCTTGCGCGCCCGCGTCCCGCGCACGAACTCGAGCGCGATCGCCGCCAGCACGAACGCGCAGAACGTGTAGGCCACGAGACCGGGCACGCTCGAGCCGGCGCCGAGCGCGACGAGCGCTGCCCCGCAGGCGAGCGCGAAGCCGCACGGCCACACGAGGCTCGCGCCGAGCGCCCGCAGCGAGCTCCGCCGCCACGCGATCAGCGGCCCGATGCCCATCAGCAGCAGCAGCGGCAGCCCGAAGACGCGCAGGAAGAAGTCGAAGTACGGCGGTCCCACGGTGATCTTCTCGCCGCGCACGAGCTCCGACAGCAGCGGGAACGCCACCCCCCAGAGCACGGTCAGCGTGAATGCGACCAGCAGGAGGTTGTTGTAGAGGAACGCGGCCTCGCGCGACGCGAGCGACTCGAGGCGGGTCTTCGTCCGCAGCAGCGGTAGCCGCCAGAAGATCAGCGCGGTCGAGAACGCCGCGGCGACCGCGATGAAGCCGAGCAGCCATGGTCCGATGGTCGACTGCGCAAAGCTGTGGATCGAGCTGATCACGCCGCTGCGCGTCAGGAACGTGCCGAAGATCGAGAGGCAGAACGCGAGCGAGACCAGCACCACGTTCCAGACGCGGAGCATGTTCTTCTTCTCCTGCACCATCACCGAATGGAGGAAGGCGGTCGAGACCAGCCAGGGCATGAGCGCGGCGTTCTCGACGGGATCCCATGCATACCAGCCGCCCCAGCCCACTTCCTCGTAGGCCCATTTCGCCCCGAGGAGGATGGCGAAGCCGAGGAAGGTCCACGACGCGAGCGTCCAGCGGCGAGTGGCGATGATCCAGCGCTCATCCGTGCGCTTCGATGCGAGCGCGGCCATCGCGAAAGCGAAGGGGATCGTCAGCCCCACATAGCCGAGGTAGAGGAGCGGCGGGTGGGCCATCATGTAGGGGTTCTGGAGGCTGGGGTTGAGCCCCGCCCCGTCCGCCGGTGCGGGCGCCGTGTCGAAGGGCGAAGCGACGACGACGAGCATGAATGCGAAGAAGCTGGCGATGCCGCCGAGGATCGGCACCGTCCAGGGCAGGACGTCGCGCGTCAAGCCGCGGTTGAGGGCGACCGCTGCGGATCCAATCGCTGTGAGGACCAGGAGCCAGAGGAGGAGCGATCCCTGTTGGCCCCCCCAGAACGCCGAGACCGAGTAACGGAGCGGGAGCTCCCGTGAGGTGTGGTCGGCGACGTAGACGAGGGAGAAGTCGTGCCCGATCAGGGCCGCGAGGAGGACGAGAGCCGCGACCGCCACAGCGGCGAGCGCGGCGAAGAGCGCGTTCGTCGCCGACTCGTGTAGCCGCCGGCGTCCCTTGAGGGCTGCGTAGCCGCCCGCGAGAGCGGCGTAGAGGACGAGCCCCAGGGCGACGATGAGCGCGGCGCGGCCGAGCTCGGGCACGTTATGACTGCTTCGAGTTGGAGTTAGGGGCGTACTTGGACGGGCATTTCGTCACGAGCGAGTCCTTCTCCGCGACGAAGAGCCCGTTCTTCAGCTCGCCTCGCACCGAGACGTCCCGCCCGGCGGCGAAGAGATCCGGCACCGAGCCTGTGTAGACGACGGGGACGGTTCCGGCGCCGTTGATGTCACGGAGGCGAAAGCGCAGGCCACCCTCGTGGGCATCGCCGACCACAGGTGCCAGCACCACGCCGGCGAGACTCACCGTACCGCTGTGCGAGCCGACCTGGCTCGGCCGCAGCGAGGGCGTTGATCCGCCGGCGAGGCTCGTGTAGAGCAGGAAGACGGCGAGCGTTGCCGCCACGGAGAGCGCGATCACGAGTCGCGCAGGACTGCGC
>JBJMJY010000084.1:0-60047 GCA_045806105.1 Gaiellaceae bacterium
GGTTCCCGTCGCGGTGATGGGCGTCTACCTCCTGATCGCGCGCCGCCTCGGTGCCTTCGAGGCTCTCTAGTGGAGAGCCGCGGTACGAGGATGGCGCTCGGCGTCTGGGTCTTTCTCGTGCTGGCGTTCCTCTACGTGCCGATCCTGATCATCTGCCTGTACGCGTTCAACTCGTCGAACGTGCAGAGCTGGCCGATCGAGGGCTTCTCGACGAAGTGGTTCGGCCCAGCGATCCACAACGCGGACATGCAGCAGGCGCTCTGGCTGTCGCTCAAGGCGGCATCACTCGCAACGCTGATCGCGCTCGTGCTCGGCTCCGCCGCGTCGTTCGGCGTGCACCGCTACCGCTTCTTCGGGCGCGAAGCGATTTCGTTCCTGCTCGTGCTGCCGATCGCGCTGCCCGGGATCATCACGGGCATGGCGCTCAACTCGTACTTCACCTACTGGCACTTCAACTTCGGCCTCTGGACGGTCGTGATCGCGCACGCGACCTTTTGTGTGGTCGTCGTCTACAACAACGTGATCGCGAGGCTGCGCCGCGTGCCCGGGTCGCTCACCGAGGCGTCGATGGATCTCGGGGCGAGCGGTTTCCAGACCTTCCGCTACGTCACGTTCCCGTCGATCTCGACCGCGCTGATCTCGGGCGGGCTCCTCGCGTTCGCGCTCTCGTTCGACGAGGTGATCGTGACCACGTTCACGGTCGGCGCGAACAACACGCTGCCGACGTGGATCTTCAGCGAGATCCAGCGCGGGCAGGAGCTCCCGCAGGTGAACGTCGTGGTATTCCTGGTCGTGCTCGCAACGATCATCCCCGTCGCGCTCGCGCAGCGACTCACCCGCGAGAGCGGGATCCTGCGCACGGAATAGGAGGCCCAGACGATGGCAACGGCAACACTGGACGTGCTCAACCCCGCGACGGGCGACTCGATCGCCAATGTGCCGAACATGTCGGCGGAAGAGGTCGACGAGGCGGTCGAGCGCGCGAAGGCCGCGCTGCCCGAATGGCTCGACGCGACGCCGGGCGAGCGGGGGGAGCTGCTGCTGAAGCTCGCCGACGTGATCTCGGACAATGCCGAGGAGCTCGCGCAGATCGAGTCGCGGAACGTCGGCAAGCCGCTGATGGTCTCGCGCGACGAGATGCCGTTCTCGGCCGACAACCTCCGCTTCTTCGCGGGGGCGGCACGGAACCTCGAGGGCAAGAGCGCGGGTGAGTACATCAAGGGCTACACCTCGATGATCCGGCGGGAGCCGATCGGGATCGTCGCGGGCATCTGCCCCTGGAACTACCCGCTGATGATGGCGATCTGGAAGCTCGGTCCGGCGCTTGCCGCCGGCAACGCGCAGATCCTGAAGCCCGCCGAGCAGACGCCGCTCTCTCTGCTTCGCTTCATGGAGCTCGCGAAGGACGTGATCCCGGAGGGTGTGCTGCAGGTCGTCACGGGCGACGGCGTCCCGACCGGGCAGCGCCTGGTCGAGCACCCGGAGATCGGGCTCGTCTCGCTGACCGGTGACATCGCGACCGGGAAGTTGATCGCGAAGAACGCCGCGGACTCGCTGAAGCGCGTGCACCTCGAGCTGGGCGGCAAGGCGCCGATGGTCGTGTTCGACGACGCCGACCCCGCGGCTGTCGCCGAGGGGATCAAGGTCGCCGGCTACTGGAACTCCGGGCAGGACTGCACCGCGGGCTCGCGGATCATCGCCGGCCCGAAGATCTACGACGCGCTGCTCGAGGCGCTCGTGCCGGCAATCGAGTCGCTGAAGGTCGGCGACCCCGCGGACGGCGACGACGTCGAGATGGGGCCGGTGATCTCACGCGACCAGCAGGAGCGCGTGCTCGGGTTCCTCGACCGCGCGCAAGGCGCCAAGGTGCTCACGGGCGGCGGGACGAACGGCGACCGCGGCTTCTTCGTCAAGCCGACGGTCGTCGCCGAGGTCGGGCAGGAGGACGAGATCGTCCAGCGCGAGGTCTTCGGGCCGGTCGTGACGGTGCAGCGGTTCGCCGACGACGACCAGGCGATCGCGTGGGCGAACGACGTCGACTACGGCCTCGCCGCCTCGGTCTGGACGCGCGACGTCGGCCGCGCGCTGAACGCGGCGCGGCGGCTGCAGTTCGGCACGGTCTGGATCACCGACCACATCCCGCTGGTCTCGGAGATGCCGCACGGCGGCTACAAGCAGTCCGGCTACGGCAAGGACCTGAGCACGTACTCCCTCGAGGACTACACGCAGATCAAGCACGTGATGGCAAAAATCGACTGACCGGCGCTGCGCGTGACGCTTTCGGCCGCGTGTGACGCTTCTTAGTTGCGCGATGCGAGGCGTAGATGGTAGGAAAGCCTCGCATTGCGCAGACCCGAGCTACGCGAGCGGCGGCGGGGCGCGGTCACCGCGGCGCCACACCTGGATCTGATCGACCAGCGGCTGATCGAGGCGCTGCAGAAGAACGGGCGCGAGCCGTTCCGGCGCATCGCCGCCGAGGTCGGCGTCTCCGAGGCCACGATCCGCGCGCGCTACCAGCGCCTCTGCGAGGACAACATCCTGCAGGTCACCGGCGTCACCAACCCGCTCGGCCTCGGCTTCGACGCCCAGGCGCTGGTCGGCATCCGCACGAGCGGGTCGCCGGAGCCCGTTGCAGAGGAGATCGCGCAATGGGACGAGGCCGATTACGTCGTGATCACGGCAGGACAGTTCGACGTGCTGGTCGAGCTGATCTGCGCCGACCGGCGGCAGCTGCTCGACGCGACGAACCGCATGCGCGCGATCGACGGCGTCGTCTCGACCGAGACCTTCCTCTACCTCGAGCTCCGCAAGCAGCTCTACGACTGGGGCGCGCACGTCCAGAACGGCGCCAGGGTGGAGGCCGGCTGATGGCGGTGACCGAGCAGCCGCAGGCCCCGACAGCGCCGGCGGTCGCCGACGTCAGGCTCGACCACGTGACGAAGCGCTTCGACGACGTCGTCGCGGTCGACGACGTCTCGCTCGAGATCGAGCGCGGCAACTTCTTCGCGCTCCTCGGCCCGTCGGGCTGCGGGAAGACGACGACGCTGCGCATGATCGGCGGCTTCGAGGAGCCGACCGCGGGGACGATCTACCTCGGCGACGAGCCCGTCAGCGGGAGGCCGCCGTACAAGCGCGACGTCAACACCGTCTTCCAGTCGTACGCGCTCTTCCCGCACCTGAGCCTCTTCGAGAACGTCGCGTTCGGCCTCCGCCGCAGGGGCGTGCGCAAGAGCGACGTGCGCGGCCGGGTGCTCTCGATCCTCGAGCTCGTCGGCCTCTCTGGGCTCGAGAAGCGCAAGCCGCGGCAGCTCTCTGGCGGGCAGCAGCAGCGCGTCGCGCTCGCGCGCGCGCTCGTGAACAGGCCGCGCGTGCTCCTGCTCGACGAACCGCTCGGCGCGCTCGACCTGAAGCTGCGCAAGCAGATGCAGCTCGAGCTGAAGGCGATCCAGCACGACGTCGGAATCACCTTCATCCACGTCACGCACGACCAGGAGGAGGCGATGACGATGGCGGACGGCATCGCGATCATGAACGCCGGCAGGATCGAGCAGCTCGGCGCCCCGGCCGACCTCTACGAGCGCCCGCAGACGGCCTTCGTCGCCAGCTTCCTCGGCATCTCGAACCTGCTTCCGGGTGCCGTCACCGGCCCCGACAGCGTGCGTCTCGACGAGGGGACCGAGGTTCGAGTGCCGCGCGCGGCGCTCGACGGCCGCACCGGCCGCGTCGCGGTCGGCGTCCGCCCGGAGAAGATCCGCCTCGGCCACGGCGAGGAGAACCGCCTGACCGGCCGGCTGCTCGAGACGGCCTACGTCGGCGTAGCGACGCAGTACGTGCTCGAGACGCGGGCGGGCAACGTCAGTGTGTACGTCCAGAACAGCGAGCCCGGCGCCCGCGACCACGCGCCGAGCGACATCTCGTGGAGCCCCGACTCCACGTTCGTAGTCGACTCAACGGAGGGACCCGAATGACCCAGGAGCTCACCAGGCGGCAGCTGCTCGAGCGGGCAGCCATGGGAGGGGCCGCGATCACGTTTCCCGGAATCCTCGCCGCCTGCGGCAGCAGCGGGTCGAAGGCCGGCGAAGGCACCACCAGCGTCGAGCAGAAGCTCTCGAAGACGCTGAACTTCTCCAACTGGACGCTCTACATGGACGTGAACAAGAAGACGAAGGCGTTCCCGTCGCTCGACGCGTTCCAGAAGAAGACCGGCGTCCACGTCAACTACATGGAGGACATCAACGACAACGCCTCGTTCTTCGGAAAGATCCAGGGCCCGCTCTCACGCGGCCAGTCGATCCACCGCGACATCGTCGTCCTGACCGACAACGACCGCTACCTCGGGCTGATGCTGAGGAAGGGCTGGGCCGAGAAACTCGACAAGTCGGCGATCCCGAACATGAAGAACCTCGTCGACGTGCAGAAGCACCCGAACTTCGACGAGAACCGCGACTACACGCTGCCGTGGCAGTCGGGAATGTCGGGCATCGCCTACAACGACACGCTCACCGACCCGGTGCTCTCCGTGGACGACCTGCTCGAGAACCCGAAGCTGAAAGGCAAGATCACCGTCCTCAACTCGATGGGCGACGCCATGACGATCGTGATGCTCGCGAACGGCGACGACCCCACAAACGTCACCGACAAGGGGTGGAACGCCGCCTTCAAGCGGATCCAGAAGGCCGTCGACAACAAGCAGATCCGCCAGTTCACGGGCAACGACTACGCGCCGATCCTCGCCCGCGGCGACCTCATGGCCGCGATGTCGTGGTCGGGCGACATCGCGCAGCTCGGAAACAAGCACCTCCACTGGAACGTGCCGGAGGCCGGCGGCGCCCTCTGGACCGACAACATGCTGATCCCGAAGGGCGGCAACGTCTACACGGCGTCGGTCTACATGAACTACGTGTACGACCCGAAGGTGCAGGGCTTCATGGAGGCCGGCGACCCGAAGCGGAACGTCACCGGCATCTACTACATCCCGCCGGTGAAGGGCGCCGGGGCGGCGGCGAAGAAATACGACCCGGCCGTCGCGAACAACCCGCTCATCTTCCCGAGCGCGAAGACGCTCAGCAAGGTCAAGATCTTCGACAGCAAGGCGCTCAACAACCAGAAATACCTCGAGCAGTGGCAGAACCTGATCTCGGGTTGAGCGCTTGAGCCTGTTTCACCGTCACCGGGGCCTGACGCCGTACCTGCTGCTCGCCCCGGGCGTGCTCTTCCTGGCGGTTTTCTTCGTCGTCCCGCTGGGGTTCCTCGCCTACCAGTCCCTGCAGTCGGGGAACTTCGAGTTCGGCTACACGTTCTCGTGGCAGTGGAGCAACTATTGGGACGCGCTCCAAAACTACAAGGCGCAGTTCATCCGCTCGCTCGAGTACGCGGGGATCGCGACGCTGCTCGCGCTCGTGATCAGCTACCCGGTGGCGTACTGGATCGCGTTCCGAGGAGGCCGCTGGAAGAACCTGCTGCTGCTGTTCATCGTCGCGCCGTTCTTCGTCACGTACCTGATCCGAACCCTCGCCTGGGAGACGATCCTCTCGGACAACGGCTTCGTCGTGAACACGCTCCAGTCGCTGCACGTGCTCGGTCCGAGCGGGCGGTTGCTCGCGACCTCGACGGCCGTCGTGACCGGGATCACCTACAACTTCCTTCCCTTCATGGCGCTGCCGCTGTACGTCTCGCTCGAGCAGATCGACGCGCGGCTGATCGAGGCGGCGGAGGACCTCTACGCGAGCAAATGGCATGCGTTCTGGCGCGTGACGTTCCCGCTCTCGCTGCCGGGTGTCGTCGCCGGCACGCTGCTCACGTTCATTCCGGCCGCCGGCGACTTCATCAACGCCCAGCTGCTCGGCTCCCCGGACAACCACATGATCGGCAACGTGATCCAGTCGAAGTTCCTCGAGCTGACCGACTACCCGGCCGCGGCGGCGATGTCGTTCATCCTGATGGCCGGGATCCTGATCGCGGTGTTCCTCTACGCCCGGGTGGTCGGCACCGAGCAGCTGACGGGGACGGCGGGATGAGCGCCGTCGCGGTCGAGCGGGCCCGGACGCGCGGGAGTGCGCTTGCAAGGGCATGGGCCTTCGTCAAGCGCCAGGCCCTGACGGTCTACTCGATCCTCTTCTTCGTCTATTTGCTGCTGCCGATCGCCGTCGTCGCCGTCTTCTCCTTCAACAACCCGCCCGGCAAGTTCAACTTCACCTGGAACGAGTTCACCTGGGACAACTGGCGCTACTGGAACGGCGTCCCGGGGATCGAGAGCTCGATCGTCCTCTCGCTCGAGATCGCGTTGATAGCAAGTCTGATCGCCACTGGGCTCGGCACGCTGATCGCCCTCGCGCTCGTCCGCTACGGCTTCCGCGGTCGGGCGACGACGAACATCCTCATCTTCCTGCCGCTCTCGACGCCGGAGATCGTCCTCGGGGCCTCGCTGCTGACGCTGTTCCTGAACGCGACCTTTATCACGGTCCAGTTCGGCTTCTGGACGATCCTGATCGCGCACATCATGTTCTGCATCAGCTTCGCGGTCGTGACCGTGAAGGCTCGGCTCGTCGGGTTCGACCGCCACCTCGAGGAGGCCGCGATGGACCTGGGCGCGAACGAGTGGACGACCTTTCGGAAGGTGACGCTCCCGCTGATCGCGCCGGCGATCCTCGCCGCGCTGCTCCTCTGCTTCGCGATCTCGATCGACGACTTCGTCGTCACGTACTTCAACTCGGGCTCGAGGGTCACGTTCCCGCTCTACGTCTGGGGCGCCGCTCGCAACGGCGCGCCGCCGCAGGTGAACGTGATCGGAACGGCGATCTTCGTGATTGCCCTCACCGCGATGCTCGTCAACGTCCTCGTCCAGATGCAGCGCGCGAAGAGAGGAGCGGCATGACCGTCGTCTCGTCGGCCCTCTCGCCCGCGGAGCTGCAGCAGGCCGCCCGCGACCACCTCTGGCTGCACTTCACGCGCATGGGCGGCTACCGCGACGGCGAGGTACCGGTGATCGTCCGCGGCGAGGGCTGCTACCTGGAGGACGCGAACGGCAAGCGCTACCTCGACGCGCTCGCGGGCCTCTTCGCGGTGCAGATCGGCTACTCGTACGGCGACGAGGTGGGCGAGGCGGCCGCGGCGCAGATGCGTGAGCTGCCCTTCTACACGAACTGGTCTTCTGCGCATCCGCGGGCGATCGAGCTCGCGGCCGAGGTGGCGAAGCTCGCTCCGGGCGACCTCAACCGCGTCTTCTTCGTCTCCGGCGGCTCCGAGGCGGTCGAGTCCGCCTGGAAGCTCGCGCGGCAGTTCTACTCGGCGCGCGGCGAGCACCGGGCGACGGTGGCGCGGATCTCGTCGCACCCGCGCGCTGAGGGACACGACTTCGACGCCGAGCAGGCGGCGAAGCTCACCGGCGAGCGGCGCTGGAAGGCGATCTCGCGCCACGTCGCCTACCACGGCACGACGATGGGCGCGCTCTCGATCAACGGCATCCCCGCGCTGCGCACGCCGTTCGAGCCGCTCGTGCCAGAGGTGCTGCACGCGCGCAACACGAACCGCTACCACCGCCCGCCCGAGGAGACCGAGGAGGAGTTCACGCGCTTCCTGCTCGACGACCTCGAGCACACGATCGAGGCGACGGGGCCCGAGACGGTCGCGATGGTGATCATGGAGCCGGTCCAGAACGCGGGCGGCGCGTTCACGCCGCCGGAGGGCTACTGGCGCGGCGTGCGCGAGCTCTGCGACCGATACGAGATCCTGCTCTGCGCCGACGAGGTGATCACCGGCTTCGGCCGGCTCGGCGCGTGGTTCGGCTCCGAGCGCTACGACATCCGCCCGGATCTCGTCACCTGCGCGAAGGGCCTCTCGTCGGCCTACGCGGCGATCGGCGCCGTGATCGCGACCGACAGGGTGATGGAGCCGTTCCTCGAGGGCGAGCGCATGTACTCCCACGGGATCACCTTCGGCGGACATCCCGTGCAGGCGGCGATCGCGCTCAAGAACCTCGAGATCATGCGCCGCGAGAAGATCGTCGAGCACGTCGCCGAGGAGGAGGGGTGGGTGCGGGAGACGCTCGGGCAGCTGCTCGAGCTGCCGATCGCCGGCGACCTGCGCGGCACCGGCTTCTTCTACGCGCTCGAGCTCGTGAAGGACAAGGAGACGCGCGAGACGTTCACCGACGAGGAATGCGAGCGGCTGCTGCGCGGGTTCGTGACCCCGCGGATGTTCGAGGCCGGCCTGATCTGCCGCGCCGACGACCGCGGCGACCCCGTGATCCAGATCTCGCCGCCGCTCGTCGCCGGGCGGGCGGAGTTCGAGGAGCTCGTCGGCATCCTCGGCGAGGTGCTGACGGAGGCCTGGCAGCGCATCTAGGACCCGTCTGGTGGCAGGAAGAGGCGCTTGCCGCAGGCTTCGGTGGCGCGCTCGCGCCGCCGCTCGCGGGTGACGCCGAGGCCGACGTCGCCATCGTCGGCGGCGGCTATACCGGGCTCTGGACTGCGCTCGCGCTGAAGGGGCGCGAGCCCGGCCTCGACGTGGTCGTGCTCGAGGCGGAGGAGTGCGGCCGCGGCCCGAGCGGGCGGAACGGCGGCTTCGTGCACGGGTACTGGAGCCATCTGCCCCGGCTGCGCGAGCGCTTCGGCGACGCGGGCGCGCTCGGCGTCGCCGGCGCCTCGGAGGCGATCGTCCCGGGCGTGCGCGCCTTCTGCGAACGCGAGGGCGCCGACGTGTGGCTCCGCGAGGGCGGAATCCTGCGCGTCTCGGCGGCACCGGCGCAGGACAGTGCCGTCGACGAGGAGGTCGAGGCCGCGCGCGAGCTCGGCGTGCCGGACGAGGCGCTGCCCCTCTCGTCCGAGGAGCTCGCGGGGCGCATCCGCTCGCCGCGCTTCCGGAAGGGCGTCTTTCTGCGCGACGGCGCGACGATGCAGCCGGCGCGGCTCGCGCAGGCGCTGCGGCGGGCGGTCGCGCGCGATGCGCGGCTGCACGAGCACACGCGCGTCACCGACGTTTCCGACGGGATCGTCACGACCAAGCGGGGGAGGGTGCGCGCGCGGGAGATCGTGGTCGGCGTCAACGCCGCCGCGGCCGGCTGGAAGCCGCTGCGCCGCCGGCTGACCGTCTTCGGCAGCTACGTCGTGCTCACCGAGCCGGTCCCCGAGCTGCTCGAGCAGCTCGGCTGGACAGGCGGCGAGGCCGTGATCGATGGACGCATGTTCCTGCACTACTTCCGCACCACGAACGACGGGCGCGTGTTGATGGGCAGCGGCTCGGGGCCGATCGGCTTCGGCGGGAAGGTCGACGAGCGGTTCACACAGGACCAGCCGACAGCCGCGCGTGCGGAGCGAGGGCTTCGCCGGCTCCTGCCCGACCTCGCCGACGCGAGGGTCACGCACGCGTGGGGCGGGCCGATCGACGTCTCCTCCGACCACCTGCCGTTCTTCGGCACGGTGCCGGGCACGCGCATCCACTACGGCGCCGGCTACTCCGGCCACGGCGCCGGGCCGAGCTGGCTCGGCGGCCAGATCCTGGCGCGGCTCGCGCTGGGCGTGGAGGACGAGCTGACGCAACTGCCGCTCGTGACGCGCCGGGTGCCAAAGCTCCCCCCGGAGCCGTTCCGGCGGCTAGGCGGCGGTCTCGTCCGTGCGTCGATCATGGCGTGCGAGGAGGCCGAGGAGGAAGGCCGCCGCGGCTCGCTTCCCGCCCGGGCCGGTGCGGCTCTGCCGCGACTGCTGGGCATGTCCGTCGGTACTCGCTAGCCCGGATCGTTCGAGTTCCCTCGACCGAGGGATGACCGATTTGCGAGTTACCCCGATGGTGGCTTCGAGACATACGGACGAACTCCGAGCTCTGCGGCCGGGCTCGTCTCTCTCCACTCCATGGCCGCTGACCGCAAACTTCTCGCCGCCGCTTTTGCCGCCATCGCCTTCCTGACGGCGGGGCCGGCGCGCGGCGCCGTCGGCCGTCCGACGCAGACTGCCCCGGCCGCAGGCGCCGTGGTTCAGTTCCTCCCGTCGTTCGCGTGGACGCCGGTCGCCGGCGTCGAGAAGTACGAGTTCCAGATCAGCGCCGACGTCGGGATGAACTCGCCGGTCCTGGGAACCGGCAAGGACGACTTCTTCACACGCAACACACGGGCGACTCTGAAGCAGACCGTTCCGAACGGCACCTACTGGTGGCGCGTGCGCGCGACGAACGCCGCAGGCGAGGTCTCGCAGTGGACGCAGCCGCGCTCGTTCCGGAAGCTCTGGAACCTGCAGCCCGCGCTACAGAGCCCCTCTTCGGGCTCGTCGCTCACGTTCCCGAGCAACCCGGTCGTGCTGAAGTGGGCGGGCGTCCCGGGAGCTGCGCACTACCTCGTCTCCGTCGCGAGCGACCCGACGCTGGGCTCGCTCGTCTTCCACTACGCGAACCAGGACGACCCGAAGGGGCCGCCGAACGTCGCCGCCACGTCGGCGGCGATCACCTCGGCGCTGGCTCCGGGGCCGTACTACTGGAACGTGATGCCGGTCGACGCCGAGGGCAACCGCGGCGTCGCCACGCCCGTCTCGTCGTTCTCGTGGCTGTGGAACTCGGTCACGGCCGTGCAGATGTCCGACCTCAACCCGGCGCCCGAGGCCTTCGACCCACGCTTCTCGTGGAACCCCGTGCCGGGGGCCGCGCGCTACGAGGTCGAGATCAACTCGTCCGTCGACTTCGCGCCGGGCTCGAAGGTCTGCTGCACGGGCAGCACGATCGCGACCTCGCTGTCGCCGACCGAGGTGCTGAAGGACAACGTCTACTTCTGGCGCCTGCGCGCACTCGATCCCGACGGCAACGCCGGCGTCTGGAACTACGGCGGCTCGTTTACCAAGACCTTCGACAAGGTCGCGCCCGCGGGGCCCGTGACCGGTACGAGCATCAAGAACGTCCGCATGCGCGACAACCTGAACGACCCCGGCACGGACCTCGACACGGGGACGGCCGGCTACCAGACCGAGGTGCCGGTCGTGCGCTGGGATCCGGTCCCGGGCGCCGCGAGCTACGAAGTGCAGGTCGCGGACTGGAACGGCACGACGTGCGGATGGGCCACCGCCGGCTACCTGAAGAAGACGTCGGTCCCTGAGTGGAGCCCGCTCGACAGCGCGGGCGGCAACCCCGTCGTCTGGCAGGGCACGCTTGCGCAGGACTTCCCGTCGCCGCTCCTCCCGGGTACCTACTGCTTCCGGGTCCGTGCGCGCGCCGATCGCGTGCCGGTCAACCAGGAGGTCTGGGGCGACTACACCTACTTGCAGAACGGCAACGTCGACTCGAGCGGCCCCGTGGGCCCGGCCTTTACGTGGACGGACTACCCCGACCCGGCCGACCCTGGCGCCTCGGCGCCCTGCGCGTTCGGCTACCCGTGCTCGGGCGACTACCTCCAGCCCGTAACCGGGACAACGAGCCTGCGCACGCCGCTCTTCACCTGGAAGCCGCTGGCTGGCGCGAACAGCTACTTCGTCGTCGTCGCCAAGGACGCGAACTTCAGCAACATCATCGACGAGGCGTTCACGCGCATTCCGGTGTACGCGCCGCGGAACCAGATCAGGCCGACCACGTATGCCGACGAGACGACGACCTTCTACTGGGCCGTTCTCCCCGCGGCCGCGGTAGACGGGAGCGACGCGCTGCCGATCGACCTGCCGAACTCCGCGAAGGGCTCGTTCCAGAAGCAGTCGACGCCGCCCTCGCTGGTCTCGCCGGTGGGCGTGCAGGCCTTCCTCGACCAGCCGACCTTTCGCTGGACGCCGACGCTCGGCGCGAGGCGCTACCGGATTCAGGTCTCGGCCGACCCGACCTTCGGCTCGCCGCTCGACGACGTCCTCACCGACGCGACCTCGTACTCGAGCGACACGACCTACCCCGCCGACACCGTCCTCTACTGGCGCGTCCGCGCCGACGACGAGAACCTCACCGGCCTGACCTGGTCGGCGACCGGCACGTTCCAGAAGAAGCTCGGGGCGCCGGTGCCGAGCGCCGCGAACCCGGTCAAGGGAGACTCGCTGCCGGTCTGGGCGTGGAGCTCGGTGCAGGGCGCGGCCTCGTACGACCTCTCGGTCGACCAGCCGGACGGCACGCATCGTGACTTCAGCGGCTTCCGCACCTCCATCGCGTCGTTCATCAAGATGACCGGCACGGGCGTCTTCCACTGGCGTGTGCGCGCCGAGTTCCCGAAGGACACGACCGGGACCGTGCCCGGCCCGTACTCGGCGACACAGTCCTTCACGCGCACGATCGGCGAGCCCGCGAACGCGCGCACCGACAGCGCGAAGGACCACGTCTTGCTCGGCTGGGACCCGCGGCTCGGCGTCAAGCAGTACAAGGTGCAGATCGCGTCGACCCCGGACTTCAGCCGGATCCTCGAGTCGGTCTCGACCGACAACCCGAGCTACGCGCCGACGATGACGCAGTACGGCTACAACGGCGGCGGCACGCTCTACTGGCGCGTCGCCGGGGTGGACGAGGACCGGAACCAGGGCGACTGGACGCAGGTGCAGCAGATCCGGCTGGAGCCGAGGCTGCGCGTCATGGTCAGCGGCGTCGCTCGCCGCAAGCGCTCGAGCTCCGTCCGCGTCTCGGTGCTGAACGCTCAGGGCAAGCGGCTGTCGGGCGTGCGCGTCAAGCTCACGGGCGCCGGCATCCGCGCCGTCGTGAAGAAGACGAACGCCGTCGGCCAGGTGTCGTTCAAGGTGCGCCCGAAGAGGCGGGGCAAGCTCCTCGTCGCGGCGACCAAGGCTGGCTACCAGCCCGCCTATGGCTCGGTGAAGGTGCGATGAAGCGCCCGCCCGAAGCCCGGCGAGAGCGGCCCGCCTCACCGCAGCAGCCGCGGCGCGTCTGGCGCGTGTTCGAGTACCGCCGCCCGCCGCTGCTCGCGCGGCCCCGCTTCACGACCTAGCGTCGCGCAGCGCGGCTAGCTCTCGCTACAACGTTCTCCGATGGCGGGCCCGCTGGTCGGGGCAGCTCGTCCTCGGCCTCTTCGTTGTCGAGTGGATCTTCGCGATCCCCGGCATCGGCCGCTACTTCAGTCCCAGCTCCAGGCCGGATCGGGGGCGTCGCCGTCGCCGGGGCCCGTGTTCGGCGCGCCGACGGCGATCACCTCCGCACCTTCGGGGCCGCCCTTCAGGCCGCGCATCACGTGAGGCGGGACGCGGACGGCGCTGAACGGCTGCAGCTCGAGCACGTCGTCGCCGACCTTCATCTCGGCCGAGCCGCTGACGAGCACGTAGATCTCCTCCTGCCGCTTGTGCCGGTGCCCGTGGCTCTTCGCGCCGGGCGCGAAGCGGAGGTAGCTGACGCCGCAGTGCTCGCACTCGAGGGCGACGCGGCCGAAGCGGAGGTTGAAATGCGAGGGGTCGAGGCCGAGGTTCGGCGCCTGGTCCTCGACTTCGGTCAGGTTGACGTGGCTGTAGTCCATTGGCCGCTGGCCTCCGTTGTCGGTTCTCGAGGGACTGGCGTATGCTCGTCGATCCTCGACGAATACGCGACCGGGAGGCAACCATGTGGTGGGGCATCGGAATCGGCGCGATCCTGTACTGCATGTTGCTGGTGACCCTCGGGATCGCCTGCGCGAACCGGGGGCACTGGTGGCTCTTCGGCTTCGGGATGCTGTTTCCGGTCCTGTGGCTGATCGGCGTCCTGATCCCGTCGAAGGGAGCGCAGGCGGCCTAGCACGCCGGCGGCTACACTCGCCGCGAGTGCGCGCTCACCGAGATCACGACCTCCTGCTCGTCGAGAGCATGCTGGCGCCGCCGCCGCTCGACGACGCTCGGCGCTCGCTCGAGTACTGGCAGCGGCGTGGCAAGGCGCTTCCGCTCTACCGTCGAGGCGCGCGCAGGGAAGCCAGCGAGATGGCCACGCGGTGGCACGCTCGCGTGCAGGCCGCCCAGCGCGTGCGCTTCGAAGCGACGTTGCCGGGGAGGATGCTGAGGGCTCTGGGGCTCTCGAGCCTCTTCCTGTGGCGGGCGCGACCTACGAAGGGCAGGTTGGTGCTGCTCGCGTGGGTGCTCGTGCCGCGGAAGCTCAAGCTCGTCGCCGTCGTCGTCGTCGCGGTGTGGCTGCTCGTCGCGATCGGCACGGTCGCAGTCGTCGCTGCGGTCCTCGCGCAGCTGGCCTAGCGGCCGCGCGGAGCTACGCTGGGGCGGTTGCTTCCGAGGCTCGCCGCGCTGGTGCTCGCGCCCGGCCTTCTGCTTTCCAGCGCGGCCGCAAGTCCGAGCGCCACGCCCGAGCTCCTGCCCGACCTCGTCACGCGGCGCACCGGCGAAGGTCTACCTCCAGATCACGCCGCGCGGAAAGCGGCTCGTCCGCTTCTCCAACGAGGTCGTCAACGTCGGGATCGGGCCGCTCGAGCTCCGGCCTCGGGTGGGCGATTGCAACCACAACGGCAATCCCGCCGACGACCGTGTGTCGTGGCAGCGGATCTACCGCGACGCGGATGGAGACGGTCGCTTCACCCGCGGCGTCGACGCCCGCTTCCGCGCGAGGAGCGCTGGATGCACGCGCTACCACGCGGCGCACAAGCACTGGCACTTCGACGCGCTCGCGGCGTACGCAATCCGCCCCGTCCGCTCGGTGGGCCCGACCCTCGCCGGCGGCACGAAGGTGAGCTCGTGCGTGCTCGATACGCGCCGGCGGCTGCCGAAGGCGCCCGGCTCACCGCGCCGGAAGTACTACGGCGGGTGCGGTCGCGACTCCGTCGGCGGCATCTCGATCGGTTGGGGCGACCTCTACGGAGCCCGTGTCAGCGGGCAGGAGCTCGACGTCACCGCGCTCGCAGACGGCGTGTACTGCCTGGTCTCGCGCGCCGACCCGGAGAACCGGATCGAGGAGTCGAACGAGCGCGACAACGTGCGCACCACCCGCATCGAGCTGAGCGGCGGACGCGTGCACTGGCAGCCCGACCGGCGGTGCTAGACGACGCGACCTTGTAGCGAGCCAACACCGCATCTTGGAGGGCTTGGTCGCCGTCGAGTGAAAGGGACATCGAGGGCAGGTGGGCCAGCACCTGCCCCACCCCTCTTTTCAAGCTGGCAGTGGAGCCGTAGCGCAGGTCGACCCGACGGCGATCTGGGGCGCGGGCCCCGGGGGAGCAAACGCCCGCAAACTGCGCGCGCCGCGCACCCCGACCGGTGGAATGACCCAAAGGCCTTGATAGCCTCCGTTCAGGCCACTGCGAGCAGTCGTAGCGGACGCCGAAGCCAGGTCGTCTGGAAGTCGCCGGCTCCTCTACTCGTTGCGACCGGTCTACGGTCCAGAGGGAGGAGTTGCATGGCGGACGGCTCGGCCCGTCCCGACACCTCGGGGCAGGCACTCCTGTCGAGGCAGGAGCGGGAGAGCCTGCTCGAGGCCGCCGGCGAATCGGGCTCGCTCGCACAAGGCGCGGTCGCGAAGATCCTCGATCAGCGTCAGTTCGACCCCCTCGAGCTCGACGCCGTCTTTCGCGAGCTCGAGCAGCACGGTGTCGAGCTCGTCGAGGGCGAGCATGCGGCGCCGCTGCAGCCGTCCATGCCGGATACGACCACAGACGCCCTCCAACTCTTCCTGCGCGACGCTGGTCGCCGGCCGCTCCTGACCGCGGCCCAGGAGGTTGCGCTGATGAAACGGGCCGAGCGGGGCGATACGGAGGCAAAGCGGGCGATGATCGAGTCGAACCTGCGCCTGGTCGTCTCGATCGCAAAACGGTACCGCCACCAGGGCCTGCCCTTCCTCGATCTGATCCAGGAGGGGACGCTTGGGCTAATCCGGGCCGTGGAGAAGTTCGATTGGCGTCGGGGCTTCAAGTTCTCGACCTACGCGACCTGGTGGATCGCTCAAGCGGTGGCGCGCGGGCTTGCCGACACGGCGCGTACGATCCGGATGCCGGTCCACATCGTCGAGCGGCTGCAGAAGATGAACCGAGCGGAGCGCACCCTCTTGATGGAACTTGGCCGGGAGCCCTCCCTCGCGGAGGTGGCCGAGCGAGCTGGTCTGCCGCTTCAGCACGCGCTCGAGGTGAACAAAGCCGCCCGGGCCTCGACGAGTCTCGACCAACCGCTCGGCGAGGAGGGGGACAGCGTCTTCGGGGACTTGTTCGCACGCGAGGGCCCACTCCCGGAGGAGAGGGTCGAGGAGACGCTCCAGAACGAAGCGCTGGCGGACGTGCTCGCGCTCCTGGGCGAGCGCGAGCGAGCGGTGCTCGTCTTTCGCTACGGCCTCAACGACTCCGAGCCGAAGACGCTGGAAGAGATCGGAAGGCGCCTTGGGGTCTCCCGCGAGCGCGTGCGCCAGCTCGAGACGGAGGCGCTCAAGCGCCTTGCGCGGCTGCCCGGGTCGCAGTCGCTGGCCCGCTAGCCAGCGCTCGCCCGGTGGGTACTACCTGCGCGCTGCCTGGCGCGGGCCCCTGAGGTCAGGACGCCGCCAGCCTGGCGGCTAGCCGTTCCCGGAACGCCTCGAGGTCCTTGATCAAGCTCTCCTGAGAGGGATCATCGAGCGCACGAATGGTCTCGAGCGCCCGCTGGGCAGCCTGATCGAGCTGCTCGAGCCAGGCGCGAGATCCTTTCTCCACTCAGGGCTTATGCCGCTGAGAGCCTCTACGAATCCTGGGCCGTCAGCTCTGCAACCTCCGCGGCTGCTCGCAGCTTCTCGACCACGGTGTAGTACTCGAGCTCCTCGATCACGCGCTCGACGTCCAGGTAGACGTGACCGGGAAGGACCGCGAAGTGCTTCGGCTCACGCCGGACGGCCTCGTACTGCTCGGGAGTGATCTCGAGCGTCGCAACGCAGCCTGCGTCTGCGCATTCGCAGGCGATCGTGTAGGTGCCGGTCAGTTCCGCGAACGAGGCGTTCAACTCGGTCATCTTCTCGTTCACGGCGCGGAACATCGCCTGATTTCGAGCAGCGCGGATCTCGCGCTCCGTCTGTGGATCGGACATGGGACCTCCCCGTAAGCGGAATGTGTCGCCGGGGAAATCCTCTTGGGCACCCGCCTAACGGCGGTTCAGAGAGAAGGGCACGGAAGTGGGCGGCCCTGGCCAAACCAATCTAGCAGGGGCGCTGCCCGGTCGCCTGCAGCCAGAGCTCGGTAGAGGCGTCGAGAACGGGGCGGACCAGCCCTGAGCCGCGCATGGCGTTCACGCATGCGGTTCGGTGCTCAGAATGCGTTCGCGGCCGACTTCCACTCCCCGAGGCGCTGCGCGATGAGCTCGGCCCGCTCCTCCTCGCTCCCGCCGTCCAGCACCTGGAGGTCTGAGGGGTCGGCTCGAAGGTAGACGCCGGCGGTTCGGGCATTCAGCCCGGGGTCGCGATCCGACCGTGTCGTCCAGTACCCGGTGGCGCGATCCGCGGTCTCCACCCTGATCTCGCCGGTGCCCTCGAGCTGCGGGGCATTCGGGTGCCGAGGGCGCTCGCCCTTCCAGAAGTAGAAGATGCCGGGCGGATCCCTGCGCTCCTTCGCAGCCTCGCTCCAGTAGCGGGCCGACAGCGTGCCGTCCTCCTGCCAGGCCCGGCCCGCCACGTTCAGGCCACCGTCGCGCTCCCGCGAGATGCGCAGGAGGCTTACCGCCGACGGTTCGCCCTCGCTTCGCACGGTAAGCGAGAGCTGCCACCAAAGCCCTTCCACCGGGCCGCGGCGACCCTCGATCTCGATCGCCTTTCGGAGCTTCTGGTTGATCGCGCGAACCTCCGCCGGGCTGGTGGCGGGGTCGTAGCGGACGGAGGTCAGCCCGAGCAGGTCGCTCGGCAGCTTCGAATCGTTCGCGTGGAGAATGAACGTGCGCCGCATGCCGAGCGCGCCGCCGAACAGCCCGGCCTCGAAGACCACGTTGTCGCGCGGCGACCCCTGGCCGGACTGGGACGCATCGGTCGTGGTCCAGTCGTCCTGGGCGAACACGAACGCCGCGAAATCGACCTCCTGGGAGAGCTCGACGAGCCGGTCGAGGGTAGACCGCCCGGGGTTGAACGTGGTCGTCCAGGGCTCGACGTCGGCGACGTCCGCGAGCCCGCGCGTGATCGCCTGGAGCAGCTTGGCCTGCTTGCCCGACGACCCGAGGAAGATGCGCGGCTTGTTCATGTGCGCCTTTTCGGTCGAGAGACGAGGACCAGCGTACTCGACGTGATTTTGTATCCGTCAGACGACCACCGCCCCATTACCGAGGTGACGTTACGTCGCTCCGGGCGCATCCGCCTGAGCGGCGAGCGAGTTGACCGGCGGCTCTAGCCGCGAACGCATCAGTCAGCTAGATCAGCGTGGCCGTCGAGAGCTTGGTTGGGCCCTTCCCGCACGAACGCGGCGGCGGCCGTGCGTGTGTGCACACCGAGCTTGGCGTAGACGTTCTCGAGGTGCTTGCGCACGGTCAAGGGTGACACCCACAGCCGTTCGGCGATCTCTGCATTCGTCTTGCCCTCGCCGACGAGGTCCAGGATTTCCAACTCGCGCCGTGTGAGCGGAGGCATCCGCCGCCTTTCCTCGAGGAACAGCGCGCCGTCAACAAGCTCGACCAGGAGCACCTGGTCGCCGGCATTGACGCGTAGCGGCTCTGCGGTCGCTCCGTTGCGCCGCTCGCGCAGCCACGAGGTCAGCGCGTCGGGAAGCTTGACTCCATTCTCGCCGAAATAACGATCGAGTAGTTCATGCGCGGCGCGGCTTGCGAAGTCAATGCGGGCGTCTGCTTCGAGCAGCACGATCGCCGCATCGCTCGACTCATGGAGTGCGAGCGCCGTGCGTAGGCGTCGTCTGCTCTCGCTGGCGTGGTAGAAACGCACGAGGTGGGGGCTCAGGAGGTCGAGGACGGCACGGTCGCGCTCGCTGAAGTTTGAACCGCCGCGATCGAAGAAGAGGAGCTTCGGCCGCGAGAAGGGCGGGATGCGAAGCCGGATGCCGAGCGAATCCTCCGTCCCTATTGGCTTCAGAAAGAGGTCGTACATCCGGGTGCGATGGAGCTCGCGCCGGCTGTAGAAGTCCGAATGCTTGACGGCGCTGAAGCCCTCCTCTTGCCAGTGGAGTAGAAGCGGGTCCTCGACTAGCTGGACCGGATGGATCTCGTCCATGTCAATCACGCCGTCGAACCGTTCGTCGCCAGGGCGATCGAAGCTAATTGGATCGGGGTTCGGAGACCAGTCAGGGAACTCGATGTAGCCGATTAGGTCGGCGCGGATAAGTCCTCCGAGCTGCGTGAGGAACTCTCCTTCGAAGGGATGATCGCCGCCGAAGCTCTGCGCCTCGGCGACAAAGCGGAGCAGCCGCTCCGCATCGCCAGGTGCAAGCGCAGACACGGCCCTCCAAAGATATGACGAATGTCACATGGACTCAACCGCGCCGCCCGGCGAGTGTTGCGGGAGGAACACATGACCGGAACCCCGTCCGGGCCATGGTGAAGGAGGTGGAACGCGGTGTACCAGTACGACCCTGAGGCTTACCGTCAGCTGTATCACGAGAGGATGGCGGAGCTGCGTAGGGACTACCAGGAGGCACCAGGGCGGCGTCGATCGAGCGCAGCGGAGCGTTGTGTGCAGTACGTCCGCTCGGTGCGCCTGTGCCTGCCTTGGCGTTCACCGCGTCGCGCGCCTATCGCACATGAGTCTGGGTTCGCGACCCGCAGACCGGCCAGGCCAGGCGATCCCGTTGTGGAGGTTGCAACGCCTGAGCGACCCCTCTGAGGATCGTTCGTAGCAACGGTCAGGCTGTGCGCGACGAAGCGGCCGCGCGGCGGATGTCGATAAGGATCGCGCCGCGCGGCCGCTTTCGCCTCAAGGCGCTCTCGCCTCCCCGGCACTTGCCTCGCCCCGGCGCTGCGGCGTCGACTAGGCGGTCAGCTCCGCGAGCTGTTCGCGCACTCCCTCGTCGCTCGAGTCCTCGGCGAGGATGCGCTCCAGATCCTTGCGCGCCATCGCCTTCTTGCGCTGCCGAGGTAATTCTGGGCCCGCTCGGCAGAGACCGGTCTCGACGTAGTCTTCCGTCTCGACGTCGTCTTCCACTTCCCTTGCTCGCCACCACCGACGCGGCCGAGGCGGCGATGCGTAGTGGAGCGGCGTGATCTCGGTGACCGTGGCCCCGACAAGAGCTGCCAGCGGCGCCGGAGCGTGGAGCGCACCGACGCGAGTCGCGGGCACCCAAGAACTTCCTCCCTCATGAAGAAAGCTTCAGAGTTCGAATCAGGCTCCTCCACGACCAGCTCAATCTCCTCCGTGGTCAGCTTGAGGTAGACCGACCCGAGTCCCTCGAACTGGAGCCAGACGTGCATCAGGTGCCAATAGACGAGTCCCGAGTCGACGTAGCTCGGGATCGAGTCGGCGTAAGGGTCAAGGTCTGGCCCTCCCACGACCCGCTGGGGGAGCCTCCTGGCGGCGATCACGCCGCTTATCACCCGCCCAATGAGGTTCGCCGGGTCGAGCAGCTTTTGATCGTCGCCGGCCTCGAGCTCGGCCACACCGCCGTGCTGAGCCGAGGCCGCCGCCGTCTCGCTGCTTAGGCTGTCGGAGGCTCGAGCACGGCATGCTTGCCCTCTCGCCGCATCATCCCGCGGCTGAGGCCAGGCTCGGTATCCGCCGCCGTCTCCCTCCGCCGCCACCACGCCGCGATGTCGCGCGGGAGCGCGCGCCAGACCAAGTGCCGTTCTCCCAGCGCGTCGAGGAACTCGACGTAGAACGCTCGCTTGTCGGCATCCCCGAGATACCCCGGGTCGGGATGGCTGAGACAGTGAACGAGCCCGAACCGCGCCTCGATCGCGTCCGCCTGGCGCAGCCACGTCTCCACGCTGCGTTCCCGGAGCAGCGTGAAGAGCGTGTGGTCCTGCGGCAGTGTGTACGGCAGCTCGACGATCGGGCCCAGGTGGAACGGCCACAGCGTGCAGCAGCCGCCGGGCTGCGGCTCGTACGGGTCCGAATGGAACATCGTCGTGTCGTACTCGACCGGCAGTTCCGAAAGCCAGTCGACGACCCGATGCGTCGCGGGCGAGCGGAAGCCGGTCGCGCCAAGCGCAACAGCCGCGCCGCGCAGGCTGGGCAGTTGGCGCTCGAACTCCCGCCGCGACGAGAAGAGCGAGCGGTCGTGGTGGAGGCCGTGCAGCCCGATCTCGAATCCGCGCTCGTCGAGCTCGCGGAGGATCCCGTAGTCGATGGGGTACTGCGCACCGACGACGTTAAACGAGGAGCGGAAGCCCCGCTCCTGCTCGACGTCGGCGAGCTCGACGGCGAGCCGCAAGCCGTCCGCGGACTCGACGTCGTGCGTGAGCATCAGGGCGGCGCGATGCCGGCCCGGCCAGAACCAGCGGAATTCGAGCTCCTTCTCGTCGGCGGCCGCCAGCAGGCAGAGGGCGTAGAAGCGGACGAGCTGGACGACGTTGTCGTCGAGCGGCCAGTCCGGGAAATCGGGAAGGCCTTTCCACCGCACGAGCATCCGTCGCGCTGCGAGCAGCCACGAGCGCGGAAAGAGGTTCTTGACGCGGTAATAGCAGGCGAGCTGACCGGCGCTGAGCGCCGGCATCACCGCGTGGTCGCGCCAGCGCTCGCTGATGAAGAAGCCATACGCCTCGTCGGGGTCGAACGGGATCCTGACGGTGCCGTCGCCGTCTCGGAAGGCCGCGATACTGTCGCCGCCCTCGAGCTCGAAGCTCGCCAGCTCCTCTCCCTGGGGCGCCAGGAAGCGCGGGCGGGCGAGCACGCGCCATCCGGCTGGAGCGGTCAACCAGGCCGGCGGTCCGTCCCCGGACGCTGCATCGAGCTCCGGCGCCTCACACGGCATCAGCAAGCGGTGCAGCGCCTGGGCGCCGGAAGCGATTACGGCGCCGGCTGTGCCGGCGCTGCCTGCCTCCATCACATTCGAAATCGTGGTGGCGACAACCCCGCCCCGCGCTAGCCAATTGTCTAGTTGGAGCGGACGAGGCGCTGGTGCAACGTTAAAGGGTCGGATCTTCCGAGATGCCGACAGGGGAGAGAATGGAGCAACTGCGAGCGGAAACCTCGGATGGCGCGCCGCGCGGTGCGGCGGCCTGCTGCGACGTCCTGATCGTGGGCGCGGGCCCGTACGGGCTCTCGGCGGCGACGCACCTGCGGGCCCGTGACCGGCTCGACGTGCGCATTTTCGGGGACCCGATGTCGTTCTGGCGCGGGATGCCTCGCGGGACGCTGCTCCGGTCCCGTTGGGAGGCGTCGCACATCGCCCACCCGTCGGGTTCGCTGACGCTCGACGTGTTCAAGGACGAGAGCGGACAGCGCTTCGACGCGCCGATTCCGCTCGAGCGGTTTGTCGAGTACGGCCGCTGGGTGCAAGAGCATGTCGCGCCCGACGCCGAGAATCGGCGCGTCCGCTCTGTCGCCCGCAACGGCCGTGGCTTCGCGGTGACGCTCGAGGACGCCAGCGTGGTCCATGCTGGGCGCGTCGTGGTCGCGGCGGGGATCGAGCCGTTTGCGAGTCGGCCGGCGGAGTTCGCAGACCTTCCCGCGGCGAGCGTCACGCACAGCTCGCGGCACGATGACTTCTCGGGCTTCTCAGGCGCGAGCGTGGTCGTTGTCGGCGGGGGCCAGAGCGCGCTGGAGACAGCAGCGCTGCTGCACGAAGCCGGCGCTCAAATCGAGGTGATCGCGCGGCGCCCGACGCTGAACTGGCTCAAGGGCGGCGTCATCCAGCGGAAGCTAGGCCCGTTCAAGCCGATCTTCTACGCACCTACCGACGTCGGCCCGATCGGCATGAGCAGGCTCCTGGCCGCCCCACGCGCCTTCCGGCTCTTTCCACGGCAGACGCAGGAAGCCATGGCGCGACGCGCGATCCGGCCGGCCGGCGCCAAGTGGCTCAAGTCGCGGCTCGTCGACGTGCCGCTGACGATGGGACGAACCGTCACACGCGCACGCAACGGCAACGGCGTTCAGCTCGAGCTTGACGACGGCACCTCGCGCCATGTTGACCACGTCGTACTCGGCACGGGCTACCGCGTCGACGTCGCCGGCTACGCCTTCCTCGACCGCGAGATCGTCGACTCGATCCACAGCGTGAACGGTTACCCGGTGCTGCGGAAGGGGCTCGAGTCGTCGGTCGAGGGCCTTCACTTCCTCGGAGCGCCTGCAGCCTGGAGCTTTGGGCCGTTGATGCGCTTCGTCTCGGGCACCTGGTGGGCCGGGCGCTCGCTCGCACGCTTGCTCCACGCATGAGCGCCGCGGCCACCCCCGGCGCGATCGTCGTCGGCGGCGACTACCAGGGGCTCGGGATCATCCGCAGCCTCGGCAGGAAGGGGATCCCGACCTGCGTCGTCGACGACGAGCGCTCGGTCGGGAGCTTCTCGCGCTACGCGACGCATTCCCTGCACGTGGCCGATCTGCGCGACCCGGAGGCCGCCGTCGAGGCGACGCTGCTCGCGGCCAGGCGGTTCGGCCTCGACGGTTGGGTGCTCTTCCCGACGCGGGATGAACACGTCGCGACGTTCGCGCTCGAGCGGGAGCGCCTCGGCCAGGTGCTGCGCGTCCCGACGCCGGAGTGGGAGGTCGTCAAGTGGGCCTGCGACAAGCGCAACACGTATGCGCGGGCCGAAGAGCTGGACATCCCGACGCCGAGGACGTGGCGGCTCGAGGCCGCGGCGCAGCTCGACGAGGTCGAGGGCGAGCCGCCGTGGGTGGTCAAGCCCGCGATCAAGGACACCTTCGTCCACGAGACGAAGGAGAAGGCGTGGCGTGCGAACAGCCGCGACGAGCTCCGGCGGCTGGTCGAGCGCGCGGCCGAGCTCGTCGGGCCCGGCGAGGTCATCGTCCAGGAGCTGATCCCCGGCGGTGGCGAGAGTCAGTACGCCTACTGCGCCCTCTTCCGGGACGGCGAGCCGCTTGCCAGCATGGTCGCCCAGCGCCGTCGGCAGCACCCGCTCGAGTTCGGGCGTGCGAGCACCTACGTCCGAACGGTCGAGCTGGAGACCCTCGAGGAGCTCGCCTGCCGCTTCCTCCGATCGATCGGCTACTACGGCCTTGTCGAGCTCGAGTTCAAGCTCGACCCGCGCGACGGCCGGGCGAAGCTCCTCGACGTGAACGCGCGCACCTGGGGGTACCACACCCTCGGGTCGTGCGCGGGCGTCGATTTCCCGTACCTGCTGTACCTCGAGCAGATCGGCGAGCCCGTTCCGACCGCCCGTGCGATCGCGGGACGGAGCTGGGTGCGGCTGGTGACGGACCTCCCGACAGGCGTGCTCGAGATCTTTTCGGGGCGAACGCGGCTGCGGGACTACGTCTGGACCCTGCGGACATCCGACACCGAGGCCGTCTTCGCGCGAGACGACCTCCTGCCGGGCTTCGTGGAGCTCGCGCTGATCCCGTACCTCGCCGTCCGGCGCGGCTTCTGAGCGTGCGTTGACGTTCGCAGGCGCTTCTGAGTGGAGCGGACCGCCCAGGTTGCGAACAGCTAGTTCGACCTCAGTCCCGAGTGCCCCGGCGAAGACGCGACCTGAGCACGGCAGCGTTGAATAGCTCCGTCGCCGCGCGACGCTGAGCAAATCCCTACGGAACGCCTACCGGATGCCTGCCGCGTGGCGTAGAGGATCACGGTTCGATGGAAAGGTTCAGGATTCAGGCGGCGAGCCCTCAGTCGGCTCATGCGATGCTCGCCGCGCTTTCTGAGTTTCGGCCAGAACTGTCGGAGACCGCCGAGGGTTGTGAGGTGGTCATCGCGTTGGGCGGGGCCAACGAGGTCGTGCCCGTCCTCAACGCGATTGAGCAGTACGTGCGCGAGCGAGGGAGCGGCCCGGCGCAGATGGAATTCAACGGGCATGCCTACGTCATGCACCCGGCCCCGAATGCCGAATGAGCGGGGCCAGGGTTGAGCGGTCCGACCTGGTAATCCGCGCTGCGCTTGAGCAGCGGCCAGCTTCCTGTTGGGAGCGGCTGTTGGACGCCGCGGACGAACTCGTCCACGTACACGAGGTACCGGTCGGGGAAGTCGCTGCCCGGATCAGGCTGGCCCTCGCTGCTGGGAACGAGTCCAGCGATGGCGCCGCGCCGACGTTCGGGCCACTTTCGGGCCAGAGGCCGCGTTGAGCTCGGGCCGCCGAAAGCGGCGCAAACCCCACGGCTAGAGCGATGGAGCGTACCGGGATCGAACCGGTGACCTCCGGCTTGCAAAGGCGAACGGAAGCAGGACACTAGGGGTCGGCTAGGACTCGAAACGGCCAGACCCGGCCCTTTCCGGGCGAGGCCGCGTCGTCGCCGACCGACCGTAACCGGCCGGAATGCTGCCCGCGACGGCTTCGGGCTGGCGCATGACCTCCGCCTTGGTGGCTTCCACGCGAGGCCGGGTCGCGTTGCGGCGCCCGGGCGTTCGGCTCCCCCGCCCGTCCTCGCCTACCCGTGCTCGCCGCGGCGCAGCTTCTCCAGCCAGGGCGGTAGGTGCGCCGTGTCCCTCGCTCCACTTGACGAGGGCGGCGTACTTCTTGCGAGGCGACGAGTAGACGATCGTCAGCACTTCAAGCGCCAGCTCAACGGCCCAGGTCGCCCTCTCCACGGTGTAGACGCTGTTCTCCATCGAGACGTGCGACTTGCCGGTCGGGTGCGGCTGCGATTCGTGATCCTCACGGCGGAAGTGGACGAGTTCGTCTCGGAGCGCGAAAGCTCGGGGATGTTCTCGTTCTGGCCGGACTCGCTACTCAGGTGAGAGACGGTTTCGGCGGGCCGCCGTCGGAGGAGGCGGTACATCGGAGAACGCCATTTCGAGGGTTCGTGCGGGCAAGGTCGGGTAGGCGTGAGCTACCCCACGATAGGGAGGCTTCGACATGGCTGAGCAACACCTGTGCCAGCGTCACGGGCGGCCTGCGGTTGCGTCGAGGGTCCGGCTGCGACCCGACGGGACCCAGGAGGTCGAGTATCTCTGTGAGATCGACCTCGCGGAGCAGCGGATGTCAGGCCGGCTCGGAGGCGGCCGCAGCCTCTTCGACGAATTCTTCTCCGACTTCTTCGACCGCTCCCCCGCCGGCGGCGGTGGCACCGGTCGCGCTCAGGCGCCGGCGCGCCGCGCCGAGAGCGTGGACGTCACCCAGTTCTTCAGCGACGCGACCAGGCAGCTGCTTCAGCGCGCCGCGCAGACCGCGTTGGAGTGGGGGAGCCTCGACCTCGAGAGCGACCACCTGCTCTTCGGCGCGCTTCAGGACGACGTCGTCCGTCACGTTCTCGAGCAGGTCGGCGCCGACCCGGGCGCGGTTGCGGCCCAGCTCGAGGAGGAGGCCGAGAAGGCCGAGCGGACCGACGTCGCCCCCTCGCTGGCCCCGGACGCGAAGGCCGCGCTGCTCGCCGCCTATGAGGAGTCGCGCGAGCTCGGTGCCTCATACGTCGGGCCCGAGCACGTGCTGCTCGCCCTCGCGCGCGACGAGGAGTCGCCGGCCGGACAGTTGCTCCAGCGCTTCGGCGTTTCCCACACGAAGCTTCGCGGCGCGGTCATCCGCGGCGTGGAGGCCGGAGTTCCGCGGGAGCAATCGAACACGCCCCGGCTCGAGGAGTTCGGCCGCGACCTCACCCAGGAGGCGCGCGAGGGCAAGCTCGACCCGGTGATCGGCCGCGCGGACGAGATCGAGCAGACGATCGAGATCCTCTCCCGGCGCACGAAGAACAACCCGGCGTTGCTCGGCGAGCCGGGCGTCGGCAAGACCGCGATCGTCGAGGGAATCGCGCAGCGGATCGTCAGCGAAGAAGTCCCGGAGACGCTGGCCGGGCGACGCGTGATCGCGCTCGACCTCGCGGGGATGATCGCGGGGACGAAGTATCGCGGCGAGTTCGAGGAGCGCCTGAAGACGGTGATCGACGAGATCCGCGGCGCCTCCGACGAGCTACTCCTGTTCATCGACGAGATGCACACCGTCGTCGGCGCGGGGGCGGCGGAAGGGTCGATGGACGCCTCGAACATGCTCAAGCCGGCTCTGGCGCGAGGTGACCTGCACGTGATCGGCGCGACCACGCTGGACGAGTACCGCAAGAACGTCGAGAGCGACCCCGCGCTGGAGCGGCGGTTCCAGCCCGTGCTCGTGCGGGAGCCGACCGTCGAGGAGACGATCGACGTCCTGCGCGGGCTCAAGGACCGGTACGAGGCGTTCCACCGCGTCCGCATCTCGGACGAGGCGATCGTCACCGCCGCGGAGCTCTCCGACCGCTACATCCGCGACCGCTTCCTGCCCGACAAGGCGATCGACCTGATCGACCAGGCGAGCGCGCGGGTGCGCCTGCGGACGAGGGCGAAGGACGACACCCGCTCGCTCGAAGACGACCTCCGGCGGCTCGCACGCGAGCGCGACCAGGCGACGGCCGCGGAGGACTACGACCGGGCGGGCAACCTCCGCGACGAGATCGAGACGCGTCAGAGCGCGCTCGACGGCAAGCGCAAGGCCCGTCAAAGGGCTCCCGAGGTGACTCCCGAGGACATCGCCGAGGTCGTCTCTCGGTCAACCGGCATCCCAGTTTCCCAGCTCACGAGCGAGGAGCGCGAGCGGTTGATGGGTCTCGAACAGGAGCTGCACGGCAGGATCGTCGGCCAGGAGGAGGCGGTCCAGGCGGTCGCGGAGGCGGTGCGCCGCTCCCGCGCTGGGCTCGGCGACCCGAACCGGCCGGTCGGCAGCTTCCTGTTCCTCGGCCCGACCGGCGTCGGCAAGACCGAGCTCGCGCGAGCGCTCGCCGAAGCGCTCTTCGGCGACGAGGACCTGATGGTCCGCTTCGACATGAGCGAGTTCCAGGAGCGGCATACGGTCTCCCGGCTCGTGGGCTCGCCGCCGGGCTACGTCGGCTACGAGGAGGCGGGTCAGCTGACCGAGCAGATGCGACGCCGGCCGTACTCGGTGCTCCTCTTCGACGAGATCGAGAAGGCACACCCGGACGTCTTCAACATCCTGCTGCAGATCCTCGACGACGGCCGGCTGACCGACGCCCAGGGACGGACGGTGGACTTCAAGAACGCCGTCGTGATCATGACCTCGAACATCGGCGCAGACCGGATCCAGCATTTCGCGCGCGAGGGCGGCGCCTTCGACCGGCTGAAGGACGAGCTGATGGAGCTCCTCCGCGGCAGCTTCCGGCCGGAGTTCATCAACCGGATCGACGAGATCATCGTGTTTCGCGCGCTCTCCGAGGAGCAGCTCCTCGACATCACGGGGCTCCTGCTCGACCGGCTCAGCCGCCGGCTGCGGGCGCAGAGGATCGAAGTCGAGTTCGCCGAGGATGCGGTGCGGCTGCTCTCTCGCGAGGGCTACGACCCTGAGTTCGGGGCGCGGCCGCTCCGGCGGACGATTCAGCGGCTCGTCGAGAACGAGCTCTCGCGGATGTTGCTCGACGGGAGCGTGGAGCCGGGCGACAAGGTCGCGGTGGACGTGCAAGGCGACCGGCTACGCTTCGAGGTCGAGGAGGGCGCGGCCCCCGAGCTGCTGCGCGAGCGGAAGGAGGAGAAGACGCCCGAGCCGGCGGGCTCGCCGGCGTGACGCAGACCACGGCGACGGAGGAGCGCGAGCAGGAGCGCCCGTGCGCGGTCATCGGCGTGATCGTCGCGCCCGGGCTCGCGCACGACGTGACCTCCAGGATCGCCTCCGAGCTGCAGGAGGACCTCCGTGCCTGCTACGACTCGGTGGATTGGCGGACCGAGCTCCAGGTAGACCGTCTTGTCGTTCCGCCGGCGTCGTTGACGGAGCTCTTCGCCGCCGGCCGCCGCAAGCTGCTCGATGGTGACTGGGATCTCGGCGTCGTCGTCACGGACCTCCCTCTGAAGGTCGGCGGACGGCCGGTCTCGCGGCACTTCAGCCCGACCCACGGCGTGGCCGTGCTCTCGCTGCCCGCCCTCGGGGCGCTGCACCTGCGGCAGCGGCTTCGCCGCGCGCTCGTGGAGCTGATCGGCGAGCTCTCCGGCCGCGGAGCGGACGACGAGTGGGAGGAGAACGTGCTTCGGGAGCTCGCGACCGACACGAAGCACCGGCCAGGCGGCCTCGGCTTCCTCTACGTGCCCGTCCTCGTCGCCGGCCATCTGCGCCTGCTGCTGGGGATGGTCCGCGCGAACCGGCCGTGGCGGCTTGCTGCGCGGCTCTACGGCGCGCTCGTCGCGGCGCTCGCGGTCGGTGCCTACGGGCTCGTCGCCTCCGACGTCTGGCGGCTTTCCGGCTCCGCCGGCTGGTGGCGGCTCCTGGTCATGTGCCTCGTCGCGATCGCGGGCACGGTGGCCGCGGTGATCGGCGCGCACGGCCTCTGGGAGCGCGTCCCCGACCCGCGCGTGCGGGGCCAGGTCGTCCTCTTCAACGTGACGACGGCGCTCACGGTCGCGATCGGGATCCTCTGCTTGTACCTGGTGCTCTTCGCACTGATCTTCGGCGCAGCGGAGCTCCTGATCAGGCCGGCGGTCTTCGCGTCGGCGCTCGGCCACGCTGCCCACACGAGCGATTACCTGGCGCTGGCGTGGTTCGCCGCCTCGTTCGCAACCGTCGCCGGAGGGCTCGGCGCGGGGCTGGAGTCGCGCGAGGCCGTGCGCGAGGCTGCCTATACGAGCTCGGTGGGCGACGAGACCTCGTAGGCCGGCAACGGAGCGCGCCCTTCCGCGGAGGAGTCCCGGTAGACCCGCTCAGCCTCCTCTGGCTCTTCTTCATCCTGGCCTCGCTCGAGCCGGCCGTGCAGCGCCAACTGCTCGCGGCGCGGCGGCGCCAGAACCTCTTCACGCTCTCGCGCAAGCGCAAGGCGACGGTGATCATGCTCATCCATCGGCAGGAGACGGTTTCGGTGCTTGGGATCCCGGTCGCGCGCTGCCTGGCGGGCACTACGCACGCGTTCGTCTTCGGGGGGACCCGCCAGATCTCTATGATCGCATCGCCCCGGCGTTCGAGAGACTTGCAGCCCGCACCGCCACGACCGGAGTCGCCCTGGCATTGAGTTCTATCGCCGTGACGACACAATCGACTTCGTGCTCCCGATTAGCTGATCCGCGATCGGAGTACCGGTTAGAGGCGTGGGCCAGCGTGCGGGAATGTCACCCGACGATCAGTCGACAGTCGCGGGCCGTCTGCGCCCGCTCCGCGCTCGCCTCAGGTCCCCGAATATCCCTCGGCGTAGCGCGGGAGGCCGTCATCCGGGATCTCATCCCAGGGCGCCCGCGAGGCGACGAAGGTGTGGAACTGGGGGCGGATCCCGGGCTCGCCGTCGAGTGCTCCGAGGCGGATCGCGACCTCGTCGCCCTCCGGCCACTCTCCACCGAACAAGCTCGAGCCGCAAACCGAGCAGAAGGCCTTCACGCGTTCGTCGTCCGGTGTGAAGACGCGGATCAGCTCCTCACCCGAAATCAGGCGGAATCCCTCGCGCGGGACGCGTCCCTGCGTTCCCCCGAAGGCGCCCGAGTGCTTTCGGCAGCGCGAGCAGTGGCAGTGATTGGCCCACCTAAAGCGTGCGGTCACCTCGAAGCGGACGCCGCCACAGAGGCACGAACCGTGAAGCGGGTTATCAGGGCTCGGCTCGGCGGTCACCTCAGGTGGACCTGCGCTGCCTTGCGCTCCTTTCACAGGGGAGAGCATAGAAAGTCGTCGCCTGGGCCAGCGTCCGGGAATGTCCCCTGACCCAGCCTGGGCAGAGACCGATGAGTTACGGGTCGCCGAGCGGTCTAACCCCCAAATCAAGAGCTACGTGCGGCCGGAGGAGGCCGCCGAGAATGGAGTCAAGGCCATGCTTAGCCGCGACGATATCGGTCGGCATTTGACGAGCGAAATGTTCTTCTCCGGTGACCGCCTGCCCGGGTTCTCCGACACGATCGAGCATCCCGACGGGCTCGTCCTCGTCGACACGGGGATGATCGACACGACGCCGGCGATCGAAGAGGACGGCGAGGAGTGGCACCCGAACCCGCTCCCGGACGAGCTCGTGAGTCGCGTCGCGGTCGTCGTCAACACGCACCTCCACTTCGACCACTGCGGCGGCAACCGGCTCTTCCCGCGCATCCCGATCCACGTCCAGCGACGCGAGCTCGCGGACGCGCGGACGGAGGACGACTACACAGTGCGGGAGTGGGTCGACTTTCCGGGCGCGACTTACGTCGAGCACGACGGTGAGGCGGAGATCCTGCCCGGCGTCAAGCTCCTCCCGGCACCGGGACACACGGCCGGACATCAGATCGTCGTCGTGGAGACCGACGAAGGCCCGGTCGTCCTCGGCGGCGACGTCGGCGACTCGTTCGAGGAGCTCGAACGCGGGGATACGCCGGGCCGGCAGCTCGTCCTCGAACTCGCGGCGCCGACCTACCTCGCGCATGTCGCGGAGGTGCGTGTCCCGCACCCGCGGTCGTAGCGTCTAGTCGTCCGAAAGCGGTGTCCTGAGCTCCTACGGCGAGCACCTTGTCCTGGATCGATGGAACGTCGCGCATCAGCGTCCGAACCCTGGACGCCGAGAGCACGCGGAGGCCTGCGGACTACTTAGGAATGCAGCCGAAGGTTGCTGCTGGCGAGACGACGAGCTTCCCGTGATGTTTGTCGCCTGGTCGCGAGGGTGCAAAGCTCCATCCGATGCGGCACCCATCGCGCATAACGTGGATCGTCGTCGGAGGTGTTGCCGCACTGTTCGTCGTAGCGGGCCTGGACGCGCTTCGTTCCTCGGAGAGCGTGACCTCACAACCGAGGACGACCCAGTCGATCGAAAACGACTCGACTTCGACTACATCACGCAAGCAGGAGATAGAGCGGGCCGGCAACGAATGGGCGCGACGCTTCGCTGGTGGCGACCGGCGTTGGGCTGCGCCCGGCACGTGTACCTACATGACCCAACCTGGGTGCGAGTGGATTAGCTGCGAACGCGTCGACGGCCGGCCAATTAAGAAGTGCAGGCCACCCTCGTGGCAGTTTCGGAAATCGTTCGCAGACGCAACTGTCGTGGACATCGTGATCAGGGGTCGCCAAGCCGGTGCCAGATTCTCGAATGGCGAGACGGTCGAATTTGTCGACGTGGGCGAGGCTTGGTGGATCGCCAAGGTTGGAGGCAACGCGGGGCGCGACTTTTTCGACTAGCGGATGTCACCCGAATGGACGCTCCAAATGAGGCAGAATCTCAACATGAGTAGGCGTACCGGCACTCTCATCGCAATCGGCGTCTTCGTCGCGATCGTGATCGTCCTGATCGCGCTCTCGGCGTACTGACGGCGCCGGAACAACGCGGACGCAGCTCGAAGGAGCGGCGCGGCGGTTCGGTAGCGAGGCAGGCTCGGCTGGGCCAGCGTACGGGGAATGTCACCCGAACTGTCGGGAATACCGCACCAACGCCTACCGCCCTGGGCAGACTCCCAAGGGATCGACCGGATCAGACAACCCCCGCTCGCGAGACCAGTGCAGCGTGAGGGTCACGTGTGTGCCTCGGTCTACGCGGGCGCCCGGCCCCGGATCTTGGGCGACGACGGTCGCCTCATTCGCACTGCTGAAATCGCCCGTAATGGCGACCTTCGACGGGGTGCACAGGCCACGATCCCCGAGCGCCTTGGTTGACTGACCGAAGTTCTTGCCATGGAGGTCAGGCACGATCGTCTTACCGCCTCCGCCACACGCGGCACAACTCAGCAATCCGGTGGAGCACGAAGCCACGAGGAGCCAGCGATTAAGCACAAACGGAACGTACACACGGCCTGTGGGTCATCGCTGGCCCCCGGGCGCTGCTTGTGCGGGGCAGCTCGGCTGGGCGAGTGTTCCGGAATGCCCCCTGAGCGACGGCACTCATGAGGCGAAGCGAAACGTGACGTCGAACACAATCAAGTAGCTTCGACGCAGGGTGTCGATCTGGTACGCGTAACACCCGGGAGTCCGCACGAACGTCGCGGCCGGAATTGAGTCGGACCCGGGACCGACAAGCTTGATTTCTCGTAGCACATGGTGAGTCCAGTCAGGCCCGCGGTCAAAGCCGACCTGGCTTGTGCCGTCGAGTTGTCGGCCGCGGACCAGCACGGCTCCCGCATACATTGGGACTCTCCAGAGGATCTTCGTCCCTGCCCAGCCGAAATACGGCTGCTCGGTCGGCGGCCAGACCATCACGGCGGCTGCTCGTCCCGAGCTGAGGTCGAGGGTCGGGTATGCAGGCCCCGGACCGAAGGCGTACGGGAGGTTGACGCTCGGCGGCGCTCTCGGACGCGGCCTGGTCGCCGGGCATGTTGTACCGGCACCGATCGTCGGCACGTGCAGAGGTCGATGCAGCCTACGCCAGTCGTACCTGAGTGACTGGTTGTGGCAAATGAAGCCATACCGCCGGTACGCCTTTGCGTACCGCGACTGACAGGCCTTGCCTACGGAAAGGCAAGCAACGCGGCCCGCAACTACCGCGCGAGTCTCGGAGGCGGCGCATCGGTGAACCGCGGTAAGCCCGCCCGCTTTCCCAAGCATCGCGGCGGCGATCACCTCGATCATCCCGCCAGAGATAGTACGCCGCGCGGTAGCGGATCGCCCAACATCGCGCCGCTTGCGAGAGGCTGCTCGCGTGGGCGAGCGTCCTCTCGCGTCCCAACCGTTCTGCCCGGTGAGCCACGCTACTTAGCGTTTCCGGCCAGACCACGCAAACGCTGCCCGGGCCGCTGCCCGCGCGTCACAGCATCGCCTGCCAGGAAAACGAAAGGCCCACGTTTGCGGGCCTTTTTCGCGATGGAGCGTACCGGGATCGAACCGGTGACCTCCGGCTTGCAAAGCCGGCGCTCTCCCAGCTGAGCTAACGCCCCGTGATCTTCAGTCTAGAGACGAAGAAAGCCGGCGGGGTCAGCCGCCGGCTCTTCGCCACAGAAAGACCTTCGTCTCAGGCCGCGCGGGCGAGCCGCTCCTCGTGGCGGGCCCGCTTGATGATCTCGTCGCGGTTGCCGAAGCGCTGTTGCGCGCGAAGGGCGCGGTGCTCGTCCCAGAGCGACGCGATGCGCTCCTCGAGCTCATGCAGCTCCTGCGAGAGCTCGGAGTCGTGGCCTTTCGAAAGTAGCTGCCAGAGCTCCGATCGACGCTCGGAGGCGGTATCGAGCTCGGCGTGTATTTCTTCGAGTGTTTTCATGTCTCTGAAAACGATGTAACCATCGCCGACATTCCTAATCGCGCGGCCCGAGCAGGAACAGGACGACCACGATCAGGCCGACGACGCCCGCGGCGATCGCGACGCCGGTGAGGGCGCCGGAGCTCACCACGCAGGCCGCAACGGCGGTCGCTCGACGAGCAGCCGGATCGTCAGGAGGCCGAAGACGAATCCGCCGATGTGCGCGAAGAACGCGGTGCCCCCGCCGCTCTGGGGATGCAGGAGCTCGAAGCCGCCGTCCCAGAGCTGGAACACGATCCACACGCCGAGGAACCAGACGGCGGGGATTTCTCGCAGGAAGACGAAGAAGACGATGATGAACGCCGTCAGCACGCTCGCGCGCGGCAGGAGCACGAAGTACGCACCGAGCACGCCGGCGATCGCACCCGACGCGCCCACGTTCGGAATGCTCGCGCCGGCGTCGTTGGTGAACGCCAGCGTCACGACCGTCTGAGCGGCCGTGGCCGCAATCCCGGCGACGAGGTACCACGCGAGGAAGCGCACGTGGCCGAGCGAGTCCTCCACGTTGTTCCCGAAGATCCAGAGAAAGAGCATGTTCCCCGCAATGTGCAGCCAACCCCCGTGGAGGAACATCGAGCTGAAGACGCCCTCGTACCAGGGCAGGTGCGGCACGAGCGCCGCCGGCTCGGTGCACGGACCGTCGACGGTGCAGGGGTAGTAGCCGTAGTGCAGGACCTCGTCGTTCACGCCCCCGTGCACTTCCCATAGCCACACGGCGACGTTTGCCGCGATCAGGGACACGGTGACGATCGGAAAGCTCCGCGTCGGGACGTTGTCTCTGATCGGCAGCACTAGGAGACGACGAGGGCGAGGAGCGCCTTCTGCGCGTGCAGGCGGTTCTCCGCCTCGTCCCAGACCGCCGAGCGCGGCCCGTAGACGACCTCCTCCGTGATCTCCTCGCCGTAGTGCGCGGGCAGGCAGTGGAGCACGATCGCGTCGTCGGCCGTCTCTGCCACGAGCTCGGAGTCGATGCCGAAGCCGGCGAGGTCGTGCAGCCGCCGCTCACGCTCTTCCTCCTGGCCCATGCTCGTCCAGACGTCCGTGTAGAGGACGTTCGCCTGCGCTGCCGCCTCGCGCGGGTCGTGCACGAGCGTGACGTTCCCGCCGGCCTCGCGCGCAATCTTCACGACGCCGTCGTCGGGCTCGTAGCCCGCGGGCGTCGCGGCGACAAAGTCCGCCCCGAGCTTTGCGCACGCCACCATCAGCGAGGCGCAGACGTTGTTGCCGTCGCCCAGGTACGCGACGCGCACCCCCTCGAGCCGGCCGAGCCGCTCGCGGATCGTCATCACGTCGGCGAGCGCCTGGCACGGGTGGGCGCTGTCGGTGAGGCCGTTGACGACCGGGATCGACGCGTGCCGCGCGAGTTCCTCGACGTCGTCCTGCGCGAACGTGCGGATCATGATCGCGTCCAGGTAGCGCGAGAGGACGGTCGCGGTGTCGCGCAGGGTCTCGCCGCGTCCGAGCTGGAGGTCGCCGGCGGCGAGGTAGAGCGCGTGCCCGCCGAGCTGCGTCATCCCGACCTCGAAGGAGACACGGGTCCGCGTGGAGGGCTTCTGGAAGATCATCCCGAGCGTCCGGCCGGGGAGGAGGTGGTGCTGCTCGCGGCGCTGCTGGCGCCCCTTGAGATCGTCGGCGAGGTCGAGCGCGGCGAGCAGCTCGTCGCGGCCCCAGTCCGCTACGCGCGTGAAGCTGCGGCCCTTGAGGCTCTCCGCGACGGTTGCCATCGGTTTGCCGATGCTACTTTCGGGAACTTGACAACGTGACGCTGAGGTTTTATCTTACCGATGCAGTCATATGAACGAAAGGAGGAAAACCATGGCCACGTTGGTTCGCTGGGAGCCGTTTCGTGAGATCGCGACGCTGCAGAACGAGATGAGTCGCCTGATGAACACGGTGACGGGCTACGGCGACGGCAACGGCGAGTCCTCGCAGGCGTGGGTTCCCGCTCTCGATGTCTGGGAGACCGAGAACGAGCTCGTGTACGCGTTCGACCTGCCTGGGATCCCCGAGGAGAAGATCTCGATCGAGTTCGAGGACGGGGCCCTGACGATCTCGGCGGAGCGTGAGCGCAAGACGGAGCTCTCGGACGAGAAGCTCTACCGCTTCGAGCGGCGCTTCGGCACGTTCAGCCGGACCATCGCGCTCCCGCAGGGTGTCGACGAGCAGCAGATCAAGGCCGACTACCACGACGGCGTGCTCGAGGTTCGCGTCGCGAAGCCCGAGCAGTCGAAGCCGCGCCGGATCCAGATCGGCGGCAGCGAGCAGAAGACGATCGAGGGCACGGCCAGCAAGGCCTAGCCCCGGTGCATCCTCTCCCGAAGGCGGCCCCGCGCGGCCGCCTTCGCCGTTTCTAGGGGTAGGAGCCTTCGAGCCCGGCTTGCTCGAGGAGGTCTCGCAGGCGCGAGAGCCCCGTGAACATCCGGCTCTTGATCGTCCCGAGCGGTTGGCCGAGCCGCTCCGCAAGCTCGCTCTGCGTGAGCCCGCCGTAGTAGCCGAGCTCGAGCGCCTCGCGCTGCTCCGGTGTCAGCTGCGCGAGCGCCTCCTGCACGATTCGACGCTCGAAGCCGAGGGTCGCCTCATCCTCTGCCGTCGTGGGCGCTGCGGGCTCGGCCGCCCGTTCCAGCGATTCGCCGCGGCGGCGGTCTTCGCGACGGACGAGGTCGACCGAGCGGCGGTGGACGAGCGTCAGGATCCAGGTGCTCGCCTTGGCTCGTTCGGCCAGGAAGCGGTCGGCCGAGCGCCACACGGCGAGGAATGCCTCCTGGACCGCGTCCTGGGCAAGCGCTTCATCCCGCAGGATCCGCAGCGCGAGCCCGTAGGCGACGCCGCCGAAGCGGTCGTAGAGCTCGGCCAGCGCCTGGTCGTCGGAGCTCGCGACGAGCGAGAGCAGCGCCTCATCCGAGAGGTGCGCTAGGTCGCGGGCCGCCGCGGACGGAGGGCCTGTCGTCAGGAGCGCCGTCATGTCATCTCCGCGGTGGCGACGAAGGGCTTCTGCGTCGGCTGCCGTGCGCCGCCGGACTTCTCCACCGTGACCCCGATCACGGCGCCGTGCGGCACGCGGCGGGAGAGCTTGAGCACGCTCGGGTCGCCGCCGCCGCCAAAGAGCCCGGCCGGCCTGATCGCGTCGTCGCGGATCACCCAGGCCTCGTAGGTCTTGCCGGAAGGCGCCTTCGGCACGCGCAGAACAAGCGCGGCCTTGCCGTTCGGCGCCACTGCGAGCGCGCCCTGCTCGCCCATCGTGATCACGCGCGCTCCGGGCTGCGCGAGCACCTGTGTGAACGCGTTCATGGACGCCGGCCGCGTCGCGCTCCAGACGCCCACACCGATCGCCACGGCGGCTGCAACCGCCGCGGCTGCCGCGAGCGGCGCCGTCCAGCTTCGACGGCGCGCCGGAAGCGAGGCGACGTTCGGCCGCTCGCTGCGGGCCTCCGCCAGGATCCGCTCCTTCAGCTCGGGGGGCGGCGGAGGTCCGGCGGCGTTGTAGGCCAGGCCCGCCGCTGCCTCTCTCATGCCCGCCAGCTCCTCACGGCAGCGCTCGCACGCCGCCAGGTGCTCCTCGAAGGTGCGCGCCTCCTCATCGTCCAGCGCATGAAGCGCGTACGGTGCGACCAGCGAATGGGGATCCGCCGCCATCTAGAGATAGTAGGGCGCGATCTCGAGCGCTCCCAGCGCGTACCAGACGCCGAACGAGAGGCTCAGCACCGCCAGCCCGGGCGCGGCTCGCTGCAGCGTCTGCGCGACGACCGGTCGGCCGAGCGTGAAGCCGAAGCTGGTCGAGAGCGCCGCCATCGAGACAGCGGTGCATGCCGCGAACAGCGCGAGCGCGCCGACCGCGAGCGCCCGGTCATGGATAGACGCGAGCAGGAGCACGCCGACCCCCGCGCTTCCGCCCATGCCGTGGAGGACGCCGATCGCGAACGCCTGGAGCGGTGAGCGAGCACGGAGGGACCGGTGCGCGTGCGGGTCGCCGTCGTGCACATGGGCGTGCGTGTGGAGCGAGCGGTCGTGCGCGTGGACGTGGACGTGGAAGAGCCCTCGGCGCCAGCGGATGAGCAGCCAGACGGCGAGGCCGGCGATGACCATGCCGACCGTCAGCTCCGCGCCCCGCTGCACCGGTGCCGGCAGGTACGCCTTGAAGAGCACGATCGGCAGGCCGAACGCGAACAGGCTGAGCGCGTGCCCGAGGCCCCACGAGAGCCCGAGGCGGGCCGCGGCTCCGGCGGTGCGGTCGCGGGCGCCGGCGATCAGTGTCGAGACCGCGGCGAGGTGGTCGGGGTCGCTCGCGTGCCGCAGCCCGAGCACGACCGCGACGGCCGCGACGGCGGCCAGGGTGGCGCCGTCGGAGAACGATGCGATCCAGTTGTCGAGTCCGAACATCGTCAGCTCACTTTCGGGACGGCGCGGACGGTCATCGTAAGACCGGCCGCGAGGATGACGAGAGCACTCAGCGCGGGCAGGAGGCGGACAAGCGGCCCCTCGAAGCTCACCCGGCGAAAGGCGCCGCGCGCGAGAACGGCGGCGCAGCCGATCGCCGTGATGGTGAGCGCGAGCCCGGCGCTGAACGCGACGATCAGCGCGAGCCCGAACGCCACGCGGTGCAGCGAGATCGCTGCCAACAGGACGACGAGGGCGGACGGACAGGGGAGTAGCCCGCCGGAGACGCCGACGGCGAGCAGCGAGCGGAAGCCTGCCGTTGGCTCGCCGTGGTGGTGATCGTGGTGGCCGTGGGCATGCGCCCGGCGATGGCGCCAGCGGGCCAGGAAGACGGAGCCGCCGATCCCGACCACGAGCAGCCCGGAAACGAGGTTCAGCCACGGGTAGAGGTGGTCGGGCACGACGAACTGCGACAGCGCGAGCGTCACCAGCCCGAGCGCGAAGACGCCGATCGTGTGCGTGATCGTCACGATCAGCCCCAGCACCGCGGCGTGGCGCGGTGTGCCGCGGCGGCCGACGAGGTAGGCGGTGACGATCGTCTTGCCGTGGCCGGGCGAGAGCGCGTGCGCCGCGCCCCAGAAGAGCGCGGCGCCGAGCGAGGCCAGGATCACGAGCAGGCTCAGGTGCGAGCGGCCGACGAGCGCCGCGAAGCCGGAGTCGGCGACGCGGTCGGGCGCCTGCAGGCTGGGGCCGCTGGAAAGGGCGGGGGCGACGTCAGGGCCGGGGGCTGGCTCGAGCTCCGCGATTACGGAGGTCTGGTCGAGCGGGCTCTGCAGCAGGTCCTTCGGGTACGCGCGGAGCTCGTGGCTGCGGCTCGGCGTGGCCGCGCCGACGACGATCTCCTTCCAGCCGATGCGGTCGCGCTCGTTCTCGTCGCGGTAGGCGACCCGGCTCGTTCCGTGCAGCAACGGACCGGCGAGAACGACCTCGAGCCGCGTCGTTGGGAGGCCGCCGGCGCCGCGCGGGTGGGCCAGCGCCGTCCGGACGGGTCTGAGGGTGGCCATCCGACCGTCGACGGTCAGGTGCGCGTTCATGGCGATCCGCCGTGCGTAGACGTGGGAGTCGATGCGGCCGGCCTGGAAGGTCGGGATCTCCGCCAGGTCGAGGACGTAGCGCACGTAGAGGCGCGGTCCGGAGACGTCGATGCGGCTGAAGCGGTTGACGGTGAAGTTGCCGAGCGGGTGCGCGGCCGCCAGCCCGGGCACCGCGAGAGCCGCAACGGCCGCGACGAGGAGCGCGAGCCGCCTCACTGCAGCGCCCTCCGCGCGACCGGCGCCCAGAGCGTCGAGAAGTGTGGGTTGAGCGAGAGCGCGCGCCGCAGGAACGCGTCGCCGGCGGCGGTCCCGCCGAGGCAGCGCTCGATCATCCCGCGGTGGAAGAGCTTCAGCGGGTCGAGCGTGCCGAGGCGCAGCGCTCGCTCCGACCACGGCAGGGCCTCGTCGCAGCGGCCGGTACGGGCGAGCGCCCAGGCGAGGGTGTCGTCGCCGTCGATGCTCGGGCGTGCGGCGCGGGCACGGCGGGCCAGGGCGACGAGCCGCGCCGAGTGGAGCCGGTGGTCGGCGTCGAAGAGCGCCGTCTCGAGGTCGGTTCTGACGCCGTTCGCGACGAGCAGCCGCTCGATCACGCGCACCAGGGCGTACTGGCGGCGGGACTCCGACGGCCGTCCTGCGGCCCGGTAGAGATCGCCGAGCTCCGAGACGAACTGCGGCAGCGGGATGACGTCGACGGCGCGGCGCTCGAGCGCGATTGCGCGCCGGACGTGTCCCCGTGCGGCCTCGGTCTGCGCCAGCGCCGCATAGGCGTACGGGTAGCCGGGGAAGGCCGCGAGCGCAGCGCGGTCTTCGCGCGCTGCGGGCCCGACACGGCCGATGGACCAGTAGAGCTTGCCGAGCTGCACGTGCGTCCACGCCGTCGACTCGGGCTGGTCGGCGGCGGCCTCGAGCGCGAGGCGCATTGCCGTAACGGCATCGTCGGGACGGCCGAGCAGCTCGCGCGCGTACGAGACGCGGGCGTAGGCGCCGACGCTCGGCTTCAGGCGCACCATGGTGTCGAAGGCGCGAAAAGCGTCGTCGTAACGGCCGAGCTCGAGCTGTGCGTCGCCGATCACGCCCCAAGCGTGGGCGCTCGCCGGTGACAGGCGCAGCGCACGGCGGCCGAGGACGAGCGCGTCGCGGAAACGGTGGCGTGCGAGTGCGAGCGAGCCGAGGCCGCCGACCGCCGCCGCGTTCTCGGGCGCGAGCCGGAGAGCGCGGCGCAGCGCTCGCTCGGAACGCGGGTACCAGGTCGGATCGCCGGTCTCGCGCGCCCGTTGCTGGTACGCGAGGCCGAGGAGCGCGTAGCCCTGCGCGTCGCGCGGGCTGTCCTCCAGGCGCTGCTGGAGGCCGGCCACGAGCGCCGCAGTGTCCGTGGAGCCGGCCCCCGGCTCCAGCAGCCTCGTCCCGGGCACCGCCGCAAGGGCGCCGGGCGAGCTCGCGCCGCGGAATGCGCCGCCGAGCGCGGTGGCGGCAGCGGCCGAAGCCGCCACCGCCACCAGCGCGATCAGCCGCCGCCGCGTCACGGGTTCGCGTGCACCCGGTTGCGGCCGTCCCACGGCGAGGCCAGGAACGGGAAGACGTTCGGCAGCACCTTGTCGTTGGTGCCGACGCCGTCACCCGCGCCGGCGAACGCGGGGCCGCCGACGACCTGGAGGGCCGTGTCGGTCACGTCGTCCGTCGGCTTGCGGCCGTTCGGCCAGGACGCCCCCGGAGCGGAGCTGACGTTCAGCCGCAGGAGCTCCGAGTAGCCGCGGTCGGTCGGGCCGTACTTCAGCAGCGCGCCCTCGAGGTCGTGCCGCGGCGTCGCCGGGACCGGCGCGCCGAAGACGAGCGACATCGCGAGCGCGAGCCGCGGGTTCTCGTAGTAGTCGAGGAACCGCGACTCCCGGCTCGGGTCGAGCGTGTTCCACCGGTCCTTGTCCTTCGTGCCGATGATCAGCTCGTTGACGAGCGGGTTCGCGAGCCGCTGCACCTGCACCATCCGAGAACCGCGGCCGGTGCCCTCGACGGTCACCTTGGGCCTGCTCGTGCTCGCGTAGGCGCCGAGCCAGGGCTGTGAGGTCGCTTCTGGGTCCCTGTGATCCCGCGTCAGCAGGCTCGCCGGC
Source organism: Gaiellaceae bacterium (assembly GCA_045806105.1). Classification (GTDB taxonomy): domain Bacteria; phylum Actinomycetota; class Thermoleophilia; order Gaiellales; family Gaiellaceae; genus AC-32. Next base: position 41,534 of record JBJMJY010000084.1, read on the forward strand.
ACCTCGAGCGCGATCGTGTTGACGTTGAAGCCCGACAGCATGTCGGTCGCGGGCGAGCGCAGGTTCAGCGTGTCGAACGCCGCTCCGAGGTCGATGAAGAACGGATCGTCCCGCTGGCCGGCGAAGACGCGGAGGCCGCCGCCGAGGTCGTACATGCCCTGCGCCGCGAGCGAGTCGTAGCTCGGCATCGTCCGCGGGCCGACGTTCGAGGGTACCGCGATCTTGTCGAGCGCCGGGGCGAGGACCGTGCTGTGCCCGTCCTTGATCATGGTGATCGTGTAGTGCTGCCGCAGGCCGAGGCCGGGCGAGTCGAGCGACGTGATCGGCGGGATCACCGAGCCGTCCGCCGGCGGCACGCCGCCCACGTACGCGAACGGGAGGCCGAGCGAGCTCACCGCGCCGCGGATCTCGTTCGTGAAGCGGAGCTTGAAGACGACGTCGTCGGCGTTCCCGTCCTTGTTGTTGTCGACGTGGAACGTGTAGGCGACGCTCGGGTCGAAGTTGTAGTAGTTCGGCCCGCCGCTCGGCTCCTCGAACGGGATCACGTCCATGATCAGGTCGACCTTGTCGGCGCGCTCCGCCTCGGTGCTGCGGAACGCGTAGAAGTCCGTGATGTCCGCCGGTGGGTCGTTCGCGATCAGCGGCGCCTCACGGTGGCTCGCCGCGTTGGCGGGCGACGGAGCCGGTCCGAAGCGGAGCACGAGCAGCGCCACGCCCACGCCGAGCAGCGCGAGCGCGATCACCGCCGGATTCCGCCTCCCAAGGACAGCCGGCATGGCTGCCTCCTTCCTCCCTCAGGGGTCGTTCGGGTTGACGGCCCTGATTCGCAGCAGGCGCCGAAGCGGTTCGGCTACGGGTGGATGCGGGTGCCGGAGCGGCCGGCGAGCGCGTCGCCCAGGGCGGCGGGCGAGGTGATCAGGGCCTCGCGGCCCGTCGCGCGGACGAACTCGACCGACGCCTCGACCTTGGGGCGCATGGAGCCGGCGGCGAGCTCCGGCGCGAGGGCGGCGGCCTCGTCGGCTGCGAGCTCGCGCAGCTCGTCTTGGCTCTCGGTGCCGAAGCCCGAGTAGACCGCGGGCACCTCGGTGAGGATCACGAGGCGGTCGGCGTCGAGGCTGCTCGCGAGCAGGGAGGAGGCGCGGTCCTTGTCGATCACGGCGTCGATTCCGGCGAGGTGCTCGCCGCGCCGCGTCGCAGGGATGCCGCCGCCGCCGCAGGCGACCACGATCGAGCCCGAGTCGAGCAGCGCCCGAATCGCCGCCAGCTCGACCACCTCGAGCGGCGCGGGTGAAGGGACGACGCGACGCCAGCCGCGGCCGGCGTCGTGCACGACCGTCCAGCCGCGCTCGGTCTCGAGCTGCCGCCCCTGCGCCTCGTCGTAGAACGGTCCGACCGGCTTCGTCGGCTCGTCGAACGCGGGATCGTCCTCCGCGACGAGCACGTGCGTGAGCAGGCACGCGACCGGCCGCCCCGCGACCGGCGCGAGCTCGCTCTCGATCAGCGCGCCGATCTCCGCCTGCGTCTGCGCGACCGCCAGGTAGAGCGGCAGCGGAGGCGCCTCGGCGGCGGCGCGCTCCTGGCGCAGCAGCTCGTTGCCGACCTGCGGGCCGTTTCCGTGCGTGACCACGAGCCGCTTCTCGCCGAGCAGCGGGCGGAGCGCGGCGCACGCCTCGCGCAGATTCGCGCGCTGCTCGGCCGCGGTGCCGCGCTCGCCGGGCCGCATCAGCGCGTTCCCGCCGAGGGCGACGACTGCCGTCACACGAGCGCGGTGTCGCCGATCAGGCCGTGCTCGCGCAGGACGTCGGCGAGGGTCGGCTCCCCGACCTCTTGGAGCCTGTACGTCACCCGCAGGGCGGGGACGTCGAAGTCGATCAGCTTGCGGAGGTCGATCGGCGTCCCGATCAGGACGAGCTCGGCGCCGGAAGCCTCGATGGTGGAGCGCAGGTCGTCCATCTGCTGCCGGCCGTAGCCCATCGCCGGGAGGAGCGCGCCGACGTGCGGGTAGTCCTCGAACGTCTTGGCGATCGAGCCGACGGCCGCGTCGCGCGGGTCGATCAGCTCGGCGGCGCCGTTGGCCTTCGCCGCGAGCACCGCCGCGCCGTAGGTCATCTCGCCGTGGGTCAGCGTCGGCCCGTCCTCGATCGCGAGCACACGCTTGCCGGCGATCTCGGCCGCGTCGCCCTCCACGACGTAGGGCGAGGCGGCGAGCACGATCCTCGCGCCCGGGTTGTGCGCGCGGATCGAGTCCAGCACCGCGTCGACGCCTTCCTGGGGCGCGCTGTCGACCTTGTTCACGACGCAGACGTCGGCCATGCGCAGGTTGGTCTCGCCCGGGTGGTAGCGCAGCTCGTGACCGGGACGGTGGGGATCGACGACGACGATGTGGAGGTCGGGCTTGATGAACGGCGTGTCGTTGTTGCCGCCGTCCCAGAGGATCACGTCGGCCTCCTGCTCGGCGCGGTCGAGGATCGCGGAGTAGTCGATCCCGGCGAAGACGAGGTTGCCCTCGGCGAGATGCGGCTCGTACTCCTCGCGCTCCTCGATCGTGGCGTCCGCCGCGTCGAGGTCCTCGTAACGCTCGAAACGCTGCACGGCCTGCTTGGTCAGGTCGCCGTACGGCATCGGGTGCCGCAGGACGGCGACGCGCTTGCCCGACTCGCGCAGCAGTGCGGCGACGTGCCGCGTCGTCTGGCTCTTGCCCGAGCCGGTGCGGACCGCGCAGATCGCGACGGCGGGCTTCGTCGAGGTCAGCATCGTGTCGGCGGGCGAGATCAGCCGGAACGACGCGCCCGCTGCGAGCGCCCGCGAGGCGAGGTGCATCACGTGCTCGTGGGTCACGTCCGAGTAGGCGAAGACGACCTCGTCGACCTCGTGCTTCGCGACCAACTGCTCGAGCTCGTCCTCGGGCTCGATCGGGATGCCGCCGGGGTAGAGCTCACCGGCGAGCTCGGCCGGGTAGACGCGGCCGGCGATGTCGGGGATCTGCGTCGCCGTGAAGGCGACCACCTCGTACTCCGTGCGACCGCGGTAGACGAGATTGAAGTTGTGGAAGTCGCGGCCGGCCGCGCCTGCGATGAGCACCGTGGTCTTGGTCATGCATAAAGCTTATGCAGCTACACAGGACAGCGGTCGGCGTACGCTGCGGGCGATGCTCTCGCGCATCGTCGCCTGCGCCTGTACGACGGCGCTTCTCGCCGGCGGCTCGGCGGCCCGCGTCGACCCGACCGGCGTGCGCGCCAAGGAGACGGTGCGGGCGATCGCGGTGGTCGGGCCGCGTGTGGCGGGCTCCGTCAACGAGCTGCGCGCCGGCCGCGTCGTGCGCTCCCGCTTCGCGCGGCTCGGCCTCAAGCCGGTGGTACAGCGCGTGCTCCTGCCGCGCGGCGGCTTCTCCCGCAACCTCGTCTTCCGGACCGGCGGCTCGTTGCGGGCGATCGTGGTCGCGCACCTGGACGGCGTGTCGGCGGGCCCTGCGGCGAACGACAACGGCTCGGGGATCGGCGCGCTTGTCGAAGTGGCACGAGGGCTGGGCGCCACTCCCGGGATTCTCTATGCGGCACTCGGCGCCGAGGAGCAGGTCATGACGGGATCGAACCTCCATCTCGGCTCGGCGAGGCTGCTGCGCAGCCTGGCCCCGGCCGAGCGGCGCAGCGTGCGGGTCGCGCTCTCGCTCGACATGGTCGGCAACGGCCCGGAGCTGAACGTGCGCGGGATCGAGGTGCGTCGGCCGAACCGCTCCGCGCGGGCCGCGCTCGCGGCCGCACGCGCGATCGGCGTCCATGCGACATACCTGCCCGACCGCGGCCTCTCCGACCACGAGGAGCTGACGCGCGGAGGTGTCCCGGCAGCCTGGATCGAATGGCGCTGGGATCCCTGCTGGCACAGCGCGTGCGACCGCGTCGGGCGGCTGGATACCGCGAAGCTCTCGGCTGCGATCCGGCTCACCGTCAGAGCCGTCCGCACCGCGACCGCCGCCTAGCTACCCCGCTCCGAGGACCTGGCCGATACGGAAAGCGGCGTTTCCCGCGAGCTCGGGGTTCGTCTCGCGGTAGTACGGCAGGGCGACGATCCCGGTCCAGAGCGCCCACCCGCGGCCCCGCTCCCAGCTTGCATCGTCCACGTGCAGCTCCTCGCGGAAGACCCCCCGCGCGTGGCCCGAGAGCGAGTTCCAGGCGGGCTGGAGGTCGATCGCCGGGTCGCCGAGCCCGGCACCGCCCCAGTCGAGGACGCCCGTCAGCCGGGTGCCCTGGAGGAGCAGGTTCGCCGGCATCAGATCGCCATGGGCCCAGACCGGCGCTCCGTCCCACGGCGCCGCCGCGAGCGCCCGTTCCCAGTCGGCCAGCGCCGCCGCGGTGTCGATCGACCCCTCGAGCTCGTGTAGCGCGGCGCGTGTGGGCTCGTCCCACCGCTCGAGCGAGGAGCCGCGCCCGCTCTCGGGGGCGCGGCCGGTCTCGACCGCGCGAAGCGCGCGGATGAACCCGGCGAGCTGCCGCGCGAGCGACCCCGGCTCCGCCAGCCGTTCTGGGTCAGGGTGCTCTCCCGGGAGCCACGCGTAGACGGCCCAATCCGTGGGATAGTCCTCGCCGGGCGCGCCCTTCGCGAGCGGCTCCGGAACGGCGGCGGGCAGGAGCGGCGCGAGCTGCGGCAGCCATTCCCGGTCGCGGTCGAAGGCACCCCTCGACCAAACCTTCCCGCCTTCGCACACTCGCGGCAGCCGCACGACCAGCTCGTCGCCGAGCCGGTAGAGCACGTTGACTGTGCCCGAGGAGCCGACCCGCTCGAGCGGCAGGCCGGCCCACTGCGGGAACTGCGTGTCGACGAGCCGGCGCACGACGGCCTCGTCGAGTGCGAGCTCGCCCGGGTGCATGACGTCGTTCATCAGAACAGGCCCGCGACGCGCACGAGGTACTCGTCGCGGTCGAGTGGATTGTCGTCGGTGCGCGGGCGGGCTGGTGCCTCGCCTGGCGCGGGCTCGTGGCGGTCGAACGCGAGCTCGAGCACGCCTTCGCCGCGCGTCATCGAGGCAAGTGAACGCTGCAGCTCCTGCATCCGCGCCGCGCGGATCTCGCCTTCGAGCCGCGTCCACGACCCGCCCATCACCGGCATTTCGCAGATCGCCTCCAGCCGCGCGAGCCCGGCATACACCGCGGGCAGCGTGTCGTCGGGAAGATCGATGCGGAACCGGTGAATCGGCTCGCAGACGACGGTCCCGGCCCGCTCGAGCGCCTCCATCAGCACGAGCGGCGTCAGCTTCCGGAAGTCCTCGCCGGCACTCGACATCGCCTTGCTGAACCCCTGGTGGGCATGGCTTTGCCGCGGCAGGTAGCCCGTGTGCGTCAGCGTGACCGCGCAGTCGGTGACCTGCCAGCCGTGGAGGCCCTCGCGAAGCGTCTCGCGAACCGTGTCCTCGATCGCGCGGAAGAACGCGGGCGGCATCGTCCCGTGGACTGCCACCTCGCGCCGGTAGCGGACGCCGCTGCCCGGCGGCGCCGGCTCGATCCGGAGGCCGACCGTGGCGAGGAAGGGGTTCGGCTCCTGGCGCAGCCGCTCGACCGCGGCGCCGGTCCCGAGCGGCCGTTCGGTACAGATCGTCGTGGTCTCGCGGAACTCGACGTCAACGCCGAAGTCGGCCAGCAGCGTCGCCTGGATCACCTCCTTCTGCACCTCGCCGTAGACCGAGACGTAGAGCTCGTTGCGGCGGTCGTCCTGGCGCAGGTTGATCAGCGGGTCCTGCTCCGCGAGCCGGGTGAGCGCGAGGTGCAGGGCGGGCCGTTGTGCGGGATCGCGCGGCGCGACCACGGTCTCGAGCGTCGGCGGCGGGAAGTGCCGGTGCTCCTCGGCGCGGGCGTCGCCGATCGCATCGCCGATCCGGACCTCGTCGAGGCCCCAGAGCTTCGCGATCTCGCCGGCGTGCACCGAGGCGCGTTGCTCGTCGCCCCCGTTGTCGAAGACGCGGATCGCGGTCACTTTGGCCTCGCCTTCGCGGCCGAAGCGCAGCCGCTCGCGTACTCGAACCGCACCGTCGAAGAGCCGCGCGTAGGCGACCTTCTCGCCCGCGGGCCCACGCTCGATCTTGAAGACGCGTCCCGACACCGGGTTCTCACCCTCGCCGCGAGCCGCAGGCAGGAGACCGGCGATGCCCGCCATGAACGGCTCGACGCCAGCGCCGGTCTTCGCCGAGCCGACGAACGCGGGATACACGAGCGCGCGCTTCGACTGCTCGGCGAGCTGCTCCCGCAGCCGCTCCTCGGAGATGCCGTCCTCGTCCTCGACGAAGGCCGCGAGCAGCGACTCGTCGTTGTCGGCCAGGACGGCGAGCGCCTGCTCGCGCAACGCGCCGTCCATCGCCACGACGGCCGGCGTCAGCCGCTCGCGGACCGCCTGGAGCACGCCGTCGGGGTCGGCGCCCCGGCGGTCGTTCTTGTTCACGAACAGCAGCGTCGGCACGCCGAGCCGCTGCATCGCCCGCATCAGCAGCGGCGTCTGCGCCTGCACACCCTCGACGGCTGAGATCACCAGCACCGCGCCGTCGAGCACGTCGAGCACGCGCTCAACCTCGGCGATGAAGTCCGGGTGCCCCGGCGTGTCGATCAGGTTGACGGTGACGTCGTCGATCGCGAACGAGACGACCGCGGACTTGATCGTGATGCCGCGCTGCTGCTCGAGCGCGAGCGTGTCGGTCTGCGTCGTGCCGTCGTCGACGCGGCCGGGCGCGGCGATGACTCCGGCCGCGTACAGCAGCCGTTCCGTGAGCGTTGTCTTACCGGCGTCTACATGCGCCAGGATCCCCAGGTTGAGTGTTCGTCGAAGCAAGCGTCATACCCTCCGAATAGGTCACAAAGGCCTTCTGGATTGGCATGAACGCTGTGCGCATTCGACGCTCCTGGGTTGCTTGGCGCTCCGGGCAGTAAAGCAGAACCGTTCGGCGGCTAGCCGAGCCGCTCGCGCACGCGGTCGCCGACCGCGGACATCTCGATCTCGGAGCCCGAGACGTCTTTCAGCAGCTCGTCGGCGGTCGGCCGCTGGCCCTCGGCCCAGAGCTCCCGTAGCAGCGACCCCGCCTCGCGGCGTGCGAACCACTCGGTGCCGAACCGCTCCCGCAGGTGGTCGCGCAGCTGGCACTCGAACGCCCACGAGCGCAGGTAGGCGGTGACGTAGAAGCCCGAGTCCATGTCGGCCAGGTAGTTCTGCTCGGCGATCTCGAACTTGAGCGCGTCGCCGAGGATCTCCGCGTAGCGCTTCGGCATGCCGCTCAGGTCGTCGTTCGTGTGGAACTCGAGCTCGTAGAGCAGCTTCGCCGAGTACCGGCGCACGAAGAACAGCAGCCAGAGCATCCCCTCCGCCGCGTACTCGTCCGGGCCCGGGAAGTCGAGCTTGCGCGAGAGCCACGCCGGCTCGTCGGTGAGGTGCTGCATCAACATCGCCCAGCCCTCGGTGACCGCGACGTCGCCGAGCCGCTTCTCCTCCATCGACAGCTCCGGCGAGGTGCCGCCGAAGTGCTCGGCGTGGCCCGCCTCGTGGAAGAAGGCGCGCCAATCGTCTGCGCCGCCGATCGGCTGGATCACGAGCATCACCTTGTCTGGGACCTCGATCGGCGAGCAGAACGCGCGCGGCGTCTTCTGCGGCCGCTGCTCGATGTCGAGGTGGATGTTGTCCTGCCGGTCGAGGTCGATCCCGAGGTCGTTCAGCGTCGCCTTCAGCGCCGGCACCATCTTCTCGCCGGGGAAGCCCTCGTCCCACTGGGGCGAGCGGATCATGCGCTGCAGGTCCCAGCGCGCCAGCTCGCCGAGCGAGAGCCCGAGCTGCTCGCGCGCCGCACGGGCGAGCACGTCCTCGTAGAGCCGCTCGGTGTCGGCGAGGAACGCCTCGCATTGCGCGGCGAGCTCCCGCAGCCGGAAGCCGAAGCGCTCGTACAGCTCGACGTAGCTCGACGTCCCGAGCGCGGGCAGTCCCCTGCGCACGATCTCGACGCCGTCGGCGTAGATCGGGTTGAGGTGCTCCTCGGTCGCGTCCCACATCGCGCGGTCGAGCTTCTCGCGCCGGTCGCGGTCGGCCTCGTTCGCCATCCTCGGCCGTAGCATCCGAAACGGGATCTGCTCGCCGTCGACGGCCACCTCGAGCTCTGCCTCGAGTGCGGCGAGCTTCTCCGCGTGCTCGCGCGTGAGGTTGCCGAGGTAGCCCTCGCAGCCGAAATGCCAGAGCTCGCGGACGCGGCGATCGCCGTCCACGGCAGCGCCGAGTGCCTGCACCTGCTCGACCTGCGTCAGTCCCGCGTGCCGCTCGAAGATCTCCTCCAGCTCCAGGCGGTCCTTCAACCCGGCGTAGTGCTGGTAGTACTCCTCGTCGAGCTCGGCGATGAACCGGTCGGCACCCGCGCGGTACGCGTCGAGGTCCAGCGAGGGGGGCCGGTCGCTCGGCATAGGCCGTAGGATATCCCGGTGCACGAGATCAGTCTGAAGACCGAGCGCCGGACGCAGCTGCTCGAGATCACGGCGCAGGTCGAGGAGGCGCTGAACGGCACCAATGGGGCTGCCGCAGCGCTGGTCTACGTGCCGCACACGACCGCCGGTGTGACCATCAACGAGGACATCGATCCCGTTCTTGCGAACGACCTCGAGCAGGCGATGGAGAAGATCGTCGAAGACGGTTGGAGCTGGCGGCACGACGACGCAGACGGGCCGAACGCGCCCTCGCACGTGCGGGCGTCGTTGATGAGCCCCGAGGTGCTGGTGCCGCTGCGCGAGGGCCGCCTTGCGCTCGGCCGCTACCAGGGCATCTTCTTCTGCGAGTTCGACGGGCCGCGCGAGCGCAAGGTCTACGTCACCGCGCTTAGCTGACGCACAACCGCCTGTTCATCTGAACTCAACACTCGCCGCTTAGGTTGAGCGCGTGCCACGGCGGCTTCCGACGGCGTTCGCGCTCTCGGTCGCGCTCGTCTCCGCCGTCGTGTTCTTCGGGCGGGCGGAGCGACCCCATGCGCACACGGTTGGGATCCACAAGATCCGCCACGTCGTCGTGGTCATGCAGGAGAACCGTTCGTTCGACTCCTACTTCGGCACGTACCCGGGCGCCGACGGGCTGCCGCGGCGGAACGGCCGCTTCACCGTTTGCGTGCCCGATCCGCGTACGCACGTCTGCGTCTACCCGTACCACGACGCGAGCAACCGGAACAGCGGCGGCCCGCACGAGCACCTCGACGCCGTGCGCGACGTGAACGGCGGCAAGATGGACGGCTTCATCCGCGAGGCGCGGCGCGGCCGCGTCGCAGGCTGCGTGACCGCGCCCGACTCGCCGCTCTGCTCGCTCGCGGCAGCGAAGCCCGACGTGATGGGCTACCACGACGCGCGCGAGATCCCGAACTACTGGGCCTACGCGCGCAACTTCGTGCTCCAGGACCGCATGTTCGAGCCGGTCTCGTCGTGGAGCCTGCCGTCCAAGCTGTACCTGGTCTCGGAGTGGTCGGCGCGCTGTCACCGGCCGCACGATCCGTCGAGCTGCGTCGACGCGCTCGAGAACCCGCTCGCGCCGCCGCACGAGCCGCAGAACCCGACCAATCGCAGGCCCGACTACGCGTGGACCGACCTCACCTACCTGCTGCATCGCCACCACGTCTCGTGGCGCTACTACCTGTTCCGCGGAGCGCAGCCGGACTGCGACGACGACGGCATGGTCTGCAAGGCGAAGTGGCAGGACCCGGGCACGCCGGGGATCTGGAACCCGCTGCCGTGGTTCGACACGGTGCGGCAGGACCACCAGCTGCGGAACCTCCTTCCGATGAGGCGGTTCTTCGCGGACGCGAAGCGGGGCACGCTGCCGGCCGTGTCCTGGCTCACCCCGAGCAACCGCGTCAGCGAGCATCCACCGGCGCTCGTCAGCGGCGGCCAGGCGTACGTGACGAGCGTCGTGAACGCGGTCATGCGCAGCCCCGACTGGCGCTCGACCGCGATCTTCCTCGCGTGGGACGACTGGGGCGGCTTCTACGACCACGTCGTGCCGCCGCACGTCGACCACGACGGCTTCGGGCTGCGCGTGCCGGCCCTCGTGATCTCGCCGTACGCGCGCCGCGGGCTCGTCGACCACCGCGCCGCCAGCCTCGACGCCTACGTGAAGTTCATCGAGGACGACTTCCTCGGCGGCGCGCGACTCGACCCCAGTACCGACGGCCGCCCGGATCCTAGGCCGTCCGTGCGAGACGCGATGACGCAGACCGGCAACCTCGCGCACGACTTCGACTTCCGCCAGAGGCCGCGCCCGCCGCTGCTCCTCCCGGAGCACCCGCCGTTCTCCTAGTCTGGACGGCCTGATGGCCACGCCCGTCGCCCGCGACCAGGAGCTCGAGCTCTCGATCGACTCGCTCGCCTACGGCGGGAACGGCGTCGCGCGGCTGAACGGCTTCGTCGTGTTCGTCCGCCGCGGCCTTCCCGGCGACCGCGTCCGCGCGCGCGTGACCAAGGTGAAGCGAAACCACGCGGAGGCGCTCGCCGTCGAGGTGCTCGAGCCGGGGCCGAACCGGGTCGAGGCGCCATGCATGCACTACCCGGCCTGCGGCGGCTGCCGCTTCCAGGACCTCGCCTACGAGGTGCAGGTGGCGGCGAAGGAGGAGCAGGTCGCAGATGCGCTGCGCCGGATCGGCGGCATGCCCGAGCCGCCGCTCGAGCCGATCCTCCCTGCCGAGGAGGTCTTCCACTACCGCAACAAGCTCGAGTACTCCTTCACGCAGACGCCTGCTGGGCCCGCGCTCGGATTCCACAAGGCCGGCCGCTGGGACGAGGTGCTCGAGGTCGAGAAGTGCTGGCTGACGACCGATCTCGGCAACGCCGTGCGCCAGGCCGTGCGGGACTGGGCACGGGCCGAGCGGCTGGAGGCCTACGACCAGGCCGAGCACTCGGGCTACCTGCGCCATCTCGTGCTGCGCGAGGGTCGCAACACCGGCCAGCTGCTGGTGCAGCTCGTCACCGCGGCGGGCGAGCGCTTCGACCGCGACGAGCTCGTCGAGGTGCTGCGGCGCTTCCCCGAGGTGCGCTCGATCCACTGGTCGGTGAACGACTCGCAGGCGGAGGTGACGAACCTGCCGACGACGCTGCTCTGGGGCGACGAGACGATTGAGGAGCAGCTGTGCGGCCTGCGCTTCCGCGTGCGGCCGAACGCGTTCCTGCAGACGAACTCGCGCATGGCGGAGCGGCTGTACGAGCTCGCCGGCGAGTACGCGGGGCTGACCGGCGACGAGACGGTCTATGACCTCTACTGCGGGATCGGCACGATCGGCCTCACGATGGCCTCGCGCGCGTTGACGGTGTGGGGGGTGGAGGTCTCCGAGGAGTCCGTGGCGTGCGCGCTCGAGAACGCCGACCTGAACGGGATCGCGAACGCCGCCTTCTTCGCGGGAGAGGTGGGCGCGTCGCTCGAGGAGCTGGCGGAGCGGGCCGGCGCGCCTGACGTGGCCGTGGTGGACCCGCCACGAGCCGGCCTGTCGGGGAAAGCGCTGCGGCGGCTCGCGCGGCTGGAGGCCTCGCGGATCGTCTACGTCTCGTGCAACCCGACCACGCTCGCGGCGAACGTGAAGGAGCTCGGCAAGGAGTGGGGCTACACGCTCGAGCGCGTGCAACCGGTCGACATGTTCCCGCACACGCCGCACGTGGAGGCCGTGGCGCTGCTCACCCGGAGCTGAGCTCGGTCTCGATCGCCTCGCGGAGCTCGCCGAGGTCGCCGCGCAGCGAGCCGACCCGGCCCGCGCCGAGCCGGGTCTCGACGGCTTTCGCGTAAGCGCGGAAGCGCGGGCGCGCCTGGCCGAGCAGCTTCGTGCCGGAGGGGGTCAGCCGGACGAGGTAGGAGCGACGGTCGTCGGGGTTCGAGAGCCGCTCGACGTGCCCGCGCTTCTCGAGCCGGCCGACCCGGAAGAGGACGGTCGAGAGCGGCATTTGCATGCGGCCTGCCAGTGCGGTCGGCGTCCACGGTCCCTCGGCGCCGATCAGGACGTAGAAGGGGTAGTCCTCGGGTGGGAGGTCGAGCCCTTCCAGCGCCGACTCGATCAGGCGCTCGCGCATCTGGTTCGTGCGGAAGAGGTCGAGCAGGATCGTGTCCGGACCGTCATCGGGCACTACAGCAACCTTGTGGTAATGTAGTTCAAAGTTGTGGTAACTCTACTGCGACGAACGGCGTGCGCGCTCGTACTAGTGGCGATGGTCGGCGTTTCGGCGGCGGCCGCAGCGGCGCCCTCGAAGGTGCATGTCGGCATCTCCGCGTCGTTCGTCCGCTCCGGCGGCGGGGCGCTCTGGGTCACCGACCGCACCGACAACCGCGTGATCCGCGTCGACCCGGCCTCCGGCCGCGTCGTCTGGCGCGTCGCCGTGCCGGGCCAGCCGTTCGGCCTGGCCTACGGCGCCAGCAGCGTCTGGGTCGGCTCGCGCGACGCGAACCGCGTGACGCGCCTGAAGGCGACCACGAAGCGGCGGCAGGCCCGGATCCGCGTCGGCGCCGGCCCGTACGCCCTCGCCTTCGGCGGCGGCTCGGTGTGGGTCTCGAACGAGGGCTCCGCGAGCGTCAGCCGCATCGGTCTCCGCCGCAACAAGGTCGTCCGGACGATCCGAGTCGGCGGCGCACCGAACGGGATCGCCGTCGCCTTCCGCAAGGTGTGGGTGGCCGACTACGGCCGTGGCCGGCTCATCCGAATCGACCCGGCGCGCAACCGCGTCGAGCGCCGCATCACCCTCCCCAAGGCCGACTGGATCACGGCGTCGGCCGACTCCCTCTGGGTCTCGAGCGAGACCGGGAAGATCTACCGCGTCGACCCGGTCTCGCTCGCGGTCCGCGCGGTGGTGACCGTCGGCGCCAATCCGCTCGCCAGCGCATGGGTCGGCGGCAGGCTGTGGGTGCCGAACATCGACGACGGCACGGTCTCGGTCGTCGACCCGGCGACGAACGCCGTGGCCCGCACGATTCCCGTCGGCATGAGTCCCCTGGCGGTCGCCGAGGCGGCCGGGTCGGCGTGGGTCACGTCGGACTTCGACGGGGATCTCTGGCGTTTCGACGCCTGACGGCGCGCCAGAGCAGGTCGGCGTTCGGGAGCAGGAAGCCGACCGACAGCAGCGGTAGAGCGGGGAGGCCGTCCTTCTCCCACCACGTCGCAAGCGCAATCGTCCCGCCGAGCGACGCGGTCAGGCACGCCCACGTCCAGCCCGTGCGGAGCCGCCAGCGCGCCGCGGCGCCGAGGTAGAGCGCGAAGAAGAGCAGGTCGGGGAGCCCCAGCCGCGCGCCCGCCTCCGAGCCCGGCACCGGGAACTCGAACGACAGCGAGAAGAAGACGTGCTCGTGCTTCTGCGTGATCGTGTTCGTCGGGCCGCGCCAGACCGAGTACGCGTCGACCCACGGGACAATGCAGGCCACGAGCACCACCCAGCTCAGCTCCTCGAAGAAGCGTAGGAAGCACCACCCCACGAACGTCATCGCCGCGAGCTTCGCGAAGTCCGCCAGGATCCCGGCGCCGGCCCACTGCAACACGACCGCGGCCACGCCGCAGGCCACCGCCAGCGTGACCAACTGCCGCAAGGGCGCGCGCCAGAGCGGGAGCGCGAGCCACACGAGCGCGAAGACCGCCGGTATCAGCACCAGCGAGATCCATGCGAGCGCCGACCACAGCGAGAGGCCGAACCACCACTGGTGCGTCGAGTAGTAAGTGCCGAGCACGGCCGCGAGCGCGGCGAACGCGGCCGCGCGCGGGGTCAGTAGGGCGGAAGCTCGGCCCACCAGGGCCCCAGCGCCTTGAACGCGTTCCAGAAGCGGGTCTTGGCCGGCGCCTCGTCGAGCGACTCGTCGATGTCGGGCACGTGGAGGGCCTGGATCGTGGGCGTGAACCGCTGCAGCTCACCGAGCTTGGGTTCGAGGGGGTCGGCAAGCGGGAACTCGAGCGAGTTGAGGAAGGCGAGCGCCGGCTCGCCCATCACCACGATCAGCTTCGGCTGGACGATGTGCAGCTCGCGCGTCAGCCACGGCCGCGCCTCCTCCTTATCGCCGCCGGCGAACTTGAGGCAGTTCGTGCCGTAGACCGCCAGCGGGTCGACGCGCAGCCGCTGCAGCGACTTCAGCAGGGCCTGGCCCGCGCGCCCGTAGAACGCCACGCCCTCCTGCACCTCCGCCTGCATCGGCTCGTGCTTGAGCAGGAAGACGTCCGCGAGCGGGTGTCCCGAGCCGAGCACGGGAACCTGCCCCTCGCCGGCCGCGTGCGCGATCTCGTCGCCGAGCTCGTTTGTCTCGGCGATGGCCTTTTGCAGGTACTTCTCGAAGATCTCGTCCGTCACGGCAGGCACTGGGGGCTGGGACCTTCTCCGCTAGCGCACTCGTTCCTTGGCCTGCGCGGCCCACTTGAGCGACTGCAGGTAGAGGAGCGAGCGCGGCCGCCGCAGGACATGCCCGGTGCGCAGGCTCGCAAGGAACTCCTCCGGCCCGTCGAAGGGCGGCATGCGTACCGCGCCGGTGCCTACCCCCTGCAGCACGTGGGCGTCGGAGCCCGCGCCCATGGTCAGGTCGTACTTGCGCGCGAAGCGCAGCGCCTCGTCGTTGTAGCCCTCGAAGAGCAGCCGCGCGTTGTAGACCTCGAGCACGTCCATCTCCGCGAGATGGCGGTGCAGCGTCGCCGGGCCGGGGATCGCGTGCAGGCGGTCGAACGGGTGGGGGACGTACACGATGCCGCCCTGGGCACGGATCGCCTCGACCGTCTCTCCGAAGGACATTCCGCGCGGGATCTCCTCGGAGAGGAAGAGGCCGATCACCTCACCCTGGTCGGCGGTCTTCACCTCCTCGCCGGGGATCACGATCAGGTCGCGGCCGCGCGCGAGCTCGACGGCCTCGAGCGCGCCGCCGAAGACGTTGTGGTCGGTCACGGCGATCGCGCCGAGGCCCTCCGCCTCCGCGTGGTCGAGCAGGTCCTCGACCGGGATCTGGCAGTCGTGCGACCAACTCGTGTGCAGGTGGAGGTCGGCGACGATCCATGCGCTACGCGCTCTAGGATCAAGCCTCGCCGCGCCGTCCCGTGGCGACCGCCGCCGCGAGGTGAGCCCGTTGTAGAGCCCGTCGAGCTCTCGCGCCGCGGCGGCGAAGCTCTGGCCCTCGGCCTCTGCGCGCCCCCGTGTCTGCTCCCGCTCCTGGTACTGCTCGTCCTCGGCGAGCCGGAGGATCGCTGCCGCAGCGAGCTCCGGCTGTTCGGAGAGGCCCGGCGGGGCGACGACCGCGCACCCTGCCGCGGCGGCCTCCAGCGCGACGCGGTCGAGGCCGTCGAGCGCCGGGACGAACACGGCCGCCTCGTTCAGCAGGGACGCGCGGGCTTCGCCGGCCCGCAGCGTGCGCACATGCGCGCGCCCGCGCAGCGGCCCCGGTAGCGCCGGCCGCCCCGCCAGCGGCTTCGTCCGCAGGAAGACGAGCTCCCAGTCCGGAAGCGCCGTGAGCGCCCGCACGACCGCACGCGTCAGCGGCCGCTCGCCCGGCCGCCACTCGAGCACGACCACGCGCCGCTTCTCGCCCGGTTGGAAGAGCTCGAGGTCGACGCCGGGGCTGACGACCCGGTAGTCGCCGGGCAGGCGCTCCGCCGCCGCCTCCGCAGTCTCCTCGGAGGTTGCCACGAGCGCGTCGATGCGCCCGAGCAGCCGTTCGCGCTGCGCGCGGCCGGGCGGATAGCCGAGCCGCTCGCGCGAGAGGTAGGTCGCGACGGCGAAGGCGCGTGCGTCGCGTAGCGCGAGGTACGAGAGGCTCGGCAGGCCCGGCTCGAACCCATGGACGACGTCGTAGGCGCCGCGCGCCAGCGCGAGCGAGAGGTTCGCGCGCACGCCGACCGGAACGCCGATCCTGCTGCGCCGCGACACGGGCAACGCCGGCCCGAGCGCGATCACCTCGGCCCCGTCGCCGTCCAGCAGCGCGCGCCTGCCCTCGATCAGGTCGGCCGCCCGCGTCGAGGGCGCGAGCACCGTGACGTGGTGCCCGAGCACGCGCAGCTCGCGGGCGATTCCCGCTACGTGCTCGTTCACGTCGTGGGGCCGCGACCACGCGAACGGCGTGACCAGACAGACGCGCAGGCCCATCGCGGCGAGTCTAGTCCCGCTGCCGAGGCGCCTGCCCGTCGACAAACGCCTGGCAGCGTGAACGGCCTAGCAGGAGGGCTTGACGAAACACCGACTGTGCCGCCGGAACGCGCTGCTCGCCCCGATGCTGCGTCCTCAGTCGCATCCGTAGCCTCCGGCTACGGACACTCCCTGCGTCCTTGCCTCGGAACGACCATCGCGCCCCGGCGACGAGCGCTGTTCCGCCAAATCCCTCCTAGCCCGTGGCGGTCTGCTTGACCTGCTTGCGCGCGTTCTGCGTGATGAACTGCTCGACGAGCTCGTGCGCCTCGTCGTCGACGATCTGCTTCGGCGGGCTCTTCATCAGGTAGCTCGACGGCCCTTCGAGCGCGCCGGCGACGCCCGTGTTCAGCGCCAGCTTCGCGAGCCGCACCGCGTCGATGACGATCCCGGCCGAGTTCGGCGAGTCCCAGACCTCGAGCTTGAGCTCCAGGTTGAGCGGCACGTCGCCGAAGGACGAGCCCTCCATGCGGATGTAGGCCCACTTGCGGTCGGTCAGCCACGGCACGTAGTCGGACGGGCCGACGTGGACGTTCTCGGCGCCGAGGTCGTAGTCGAGCATCGACGTGACCGCGTTCGTCTTCGAGATCTTCTTCGACTCGAGCCGGTCACGCTCCAGCATGTTCAGGAAGTCGGAGTTGCCGCCGACGTTCAGCTGCATCGTCCGGTCGAGGTGGATCCCGCGCTCGCGGAAGAGCGAGGTGAGGACGCGGTGCGTGATCGTGGCGCCGACCTGCGACTTGATGTCGTCGCCGATCACCGGCAGTCCGGCCTGCTCGAAGCGCTTCTGCCAGTAGTTCTCGCGCGCGATGAACACCGGCATGCAGTTGACGAGCGCAACTCCGGCCTCGAGGCACTGCTCGGCGTACCACTTCGCCGCGGCCTCGGAGCCGACCGGGAGGTAGCTGACGACCACGTCGGTCTGCGTCTCGCGCAGGATCGCGACGATGTCGTCGGTCTCACCCGGCGCCTTCGTCACGACCTCGGACAGGTACTTGCCGATCCCGTCGTGGGTCATGCCGCGGTTGACCGTGATCCCCGTCTTCGGTACGTCGGCGAACTTGATCGTGTCGTTCGGGTGCGCCCACATCGCGTCGGCGAGGTCCTTGCCCACCTTGTCGGCGGTGACGTCGAACGCAGCCGTGAACTCGATGTCGCGGATGTGGTAGCCGCCGAGGTTGACGTGCATCAGGCCCGGGACGAACTCGTCGTCCTTGGCGTTCTCGTAGTAGTAGCGGCCCTGGACCAGGCTGCTCGCGCAGTTGCCGACCCCGACGATCGCGACGCGGATCTTGCGGCCTGGCTTGTGCCCATTCGTGCCGCTGCTCGTTCCGTTGGTGCTCACTGGTTCTCCTGTGGGGCTGACTGACGAAGGACGTGAACGATTCGCTGAATGACGGTGATCGTGGCGAGGACGGCGATCAGGCCGAGGGCGATGGCAAGGATCCAGCGGCCGGCCGACCACGCGTCCAAGAGGACGTTCTGGCCCTGCTCTTCGAGCGCGACGCCGCCTGCGAGGCCCGAAGCGATCAAGCCGACCGTCAGGATCACGATCCGGACTTCGCGTGGCGCGAGACCGATCGCGGCCATGCCGGTCCCCTCTGTGAAGCCGAGGCCCTCGGACTTCGCGCGCGCGTAGCTGACCATGACCGCGGATCCGAGTGCGGCGGTTGCGAGCACGGTCCCGGGGTCGAACGCGGCGATGGCGCAGCCAGCCGCGACCCCGACGTAGATGATGACCTCGCCCCACCGGTCGAAGACCGAGTCCATGAACGCGCCGAGCTGCGACGCCTTGCCGGTGGCTCGGGCGAGCGCGCCGTCGAAGAGATCAAAGACCCCGCCGAAGACGACGAGGATGCCCGTGACGACCCAGCTCTGGAGTCCTGCCGCAACGGCTGCGATGACGGCGATCCCGAACCCGATCAGCGTGAGGGCGTTCGGCGTGAGGCCAACCTTGCCCATCGCGATCGCGATCGGGGTGGCAATCCCGCGGATGCGCGTCCGGAGGTTCGGCGAGACGACGCTCACGAGACGGCCTGCTCTCGGGCGGCGGCGCCCGCGATGCCGAGGACGGCCGCCTCGCGGGCGGCAAACTCCTCGAAGGCCTCCGGGATGAGCCGGCACACCGTCTCGCGGCCGCTCCTGCGGGTCACGACGAGACCGGCTGCGCGCAATCGGCCGATGTGCCACGACACGAGCGGCTGCGAAAGTCCAACCTGGGCGACGAGCTCCGCAACCGTGGCCTCGGCCTCCGCGAGGCGGCGGATGATCCGCAGCCGGTTCACGTCGGCGAGCGTCTTGTGGACGAGGCGCAGCTCGCGAAGATCGCCAGGTTGGACGACGGCGGACGCGAGCGTCGAGCGGATGCGGGCAGGCGAGGGGGACAGGGGGCGGTACTCCCGGGTTGGCTG
>JBJMJY010000085.1:0-24653 GCA_045806105.1 Gaiellaceae bacterium
GGCCGATGGACCGGCTGGTCTGCGGCGACGTCGGCTTCGGCAAGACGGAAGTCGCCGTCCGGGCGGCCTTCGCAGCGGCGGTCAACAGCAAGCAGGTGATGATGCTCGCGCCGACGACCATCCTCGCCGAGCAGCACTGGAACACGTTCCGCAGCCGGTTCCGCGACTTCCCCGTGCGTGTCGAGATGGTCTCCCGGTTCCGGCGCCCGGCCGAGGTGAAGCAGACGCTCCGAGACTTCGCCGAGGGCAAGGTCGACGTCCTGATCGGGACGCACCGCGTGCTCAGCCGCGACGTGATCCCGAAGGAGCTCGGCCTGGTGATCGTGGACGAGGAGCAGCGCTTCGGCGTCGCGCAGAAAGAGCTGCTGCGCGCGCTGCGGCTGGAGGTAGACGTGCTCTCGCTGAGCGCGACCCCGATCCCGCGCACCCTGCACATGTCGCTCTCGGGCCTGCGCGACATCTCGGTGATCGAGACGCCGCCGGAGGGCCGCCGCCCGATTCGCACGTACGTCGGCGAGTACGACGACGACGTCGTCCGGCTCGCGCTCACGCGCGAGAAGCAGAGGGAAGGCCAGAGCTTCTACCTCCACAACCGTGTCGAGACGATCGAGGAGGCCGCCGAGCGGCTGTCGCAGCTCGTACCGGAGCTGCGGGTGATCGTCGCGCACGGCCAGATGAGGGAACGCGAGCTGGAGGAGAAGATGCACGCCTTCCTGCGCGGTGACGCGGACGTGCTCGTCTCGACCACGATCATCGAGTCCGGGCTCGACATCCCGCAGGCGAACACCTTGATCGTCGAGCGGGCGGACGCCCTCGGGCTCGCCCAGCTCTACCAGATCCGGGGGCGCGTCGGCCGTTCCGACGTCCTCGCCCATGCGTACCTCTTCTACCCCGACGCTCGGGAGCTGACGCCGGAGGCGCGGGCGCGGCTCGCGACGCTCGCGGACCACACCGAGCTCGGCGCGGGCTTCGCGATCGCGATGCGCGACCTCGAGATCCGGGGTGCCGGCGACCTGCTCGGCGCGGAGCAATCGGGCCACGTCGCGGCGCTCGGCTTCGAGCTCTATGTCGAGCTGCTGGCGGAGGCGGTCGCGGAGCTCTCCGGCGAGCGGCGGCCGGCGGTGCGGCCGGTGCGCGTGGAGGCCAGCGTGGACGCGTACGTCCCAGCGCAGTACATCGAGGCCGAGGCCCTGAAGATCGACCTGCACCGGCGGCTCGCGCTCACCGAGACCGAGGACGAGCTGCGCGAGCTCCACGCGGCGACGGAGGACCGCTACGGGCCGCTGCCCGAGCCGGTCGAGAACCTGTTCGCGATCCAGGAGGCGAAGCTCAAGCTCGCCCAGGCGGGCGCCGACTACCTCGTCTTCCGCGGCGGGAAGACCGCCGTCGGGCCGCTGCTGCTGGGCTCCGGGGAGCTGCGCGCACTGCGCGGAGAGCTCGACACCGCCGTCTACACGAGCGCCCGCCGCGAGGTCTCGTTGCGATCAGATGAATTTTCGTCAGCGGTTCGGCTAGTCGATGCTATACTCGACGCGCGCCGGGCAGCGTGAGCAAAACTCCTGCTGCTGGCGCTTTTTCAATGAAACGAATCCTTCTGATTTGCATGGGCACGGTCGTCGTTTTGCTGGCCGCAGCCTGCGGCAGCAGCGGTCCCCAGGATGTCCCGAGCGACGCGGTTGCGGTCGTCGGCGACCAGGAGATCTCGAAGTCCGACTGGGACGCGCTGATCGAGCAGACGCGCCGGAACTTCAAGGCCACCAAGCGGCAGTTTCCCCAGCCCGGCTCGGTCGACCTGGCCAACTTGAAGGCCAACGCGACGCAGTTCCTGATCCAGAGCAGCGAGTACAAGCAGGAAGCCGACCAGCTCGGGGTCAAGGTGAGCGACAAGGACATCGACGCGCGGCTCCAGCAGATCAAGGAGCAGTACTACGGCAACCCCGCGGGCCAGAAGAAGGCGACGCAGGAGCAGATGGACAAGCGCTACCAGCAGGCGCTGAAGCAGCAGGGCTTCACGGACAAGGAGGTCCGGCAGGGGATCGAGCTCCAGCTGCTTCGGGAAAAGGTCTTCGAGAAGGTCACGAGCGACGTCAAGGTCAGCGACGACCAGGTCAAGGCGTACTACGACAAGAACAAGAAGCAGTACGAGACGCCCGCGCAGCCGGAGAGTCGGGACGTCCGCCACATCCTCGTCAAGAAGAAGGCGCTCGCAGACCAGCTCTACTCGCAGCTCCAGGCGAACCCGGGCAAGTTCGGGGCGCTCGCGAAGAAGTACTCGACCGACACCTCGTCGGCCGCGAACGGCGGCAAGCTGCCGCCCGGGACGGCCGTCAAGGGCCGGCTCGTGCCCGAGTTCGAGAAGGTCGCCTTCGCGATCAAGGCGCACGTGATCTCGAAGCCGGTGCACTCGCAGTTCGGCTGGCACATCATCGAGGCCCTGGGGCCGATCAAGTCCGGCACCGCCGCCAAGCCGACGCCCTTCTCGCAGGTGAAGGAGGCGATCCGCCAGCAGCTCCTCTCGCAGAACAAGCAGAAGGAGATGGACAAGTGGCTCGCCGACATGAAGAAGACCTACTGCAAGAAGATCGGCTACGCGCAGGGCTACGCGCCGCCGCCCGGCCAGGATCCGTGCAAGCAGTCGGCGAGCACGACCGGCGCCACGACGACCACCGGCTAGGGTCGCGAACGTGGCGCTCGGCGAGGCGCTGCTCGAGCTGCAACAGCTGACCGAGCGGCTCCGCCGCGACTGTCCTTGGGACCGCGAGCAGACCGCGCGCACGATCGTCCCGCACACCGTCGAGGAGGCGTACGAGGTGGCCGACGCGGCGCTCGGCGACGACCGGGCGAAGCTGCTCGACGAGCTCGGGGACCTGCTCTTCCAGGTGTACTTCCTCGCGCTCCTGTTGCAGGAGGAGGGCGCGGGCGACCTGGAGGCGGTCGCGCGTTCCGTCCACGAGAAGCTCGTCCGCCGCCACCCGCACGTCTTCGGCGAGGCCGAGGCGCGCACCCCCGGCCGCGTGCGCGAGAACTGGGAGCGGATCAAGCGCGAGCAGGAGGAGCGCGAAGGGGTCTTCCACGACGTTGTCGCGGCGCTGCCGTCGCTTCTCTACGCGCAGAAGGTGCAGCGGCGCGCGCGGGCGGTCGGCTTCGAGTACCCAGACGTCGACGCAGCGCTCGCCGACCTCGACGACGAGGTGCGCGAGCTGAAGGAGGCGATCGCGGAGGCCGGCGGCGAGCCGGCGCCCGAGACCGAGCCGGACACGCACGTCTTCGAGGAGCTCGGCGACGTGCTTTTCGCCGCGGTGAACGTCGCGCGTCGCGCGAACGTCGATCCCGAGCTCGCGCTGCGTGCGATGAGCGATCGCTTCGTCGCGCGCGTCGAGCGCGCGGAGCAGCTGGCGGGGGAGGAGGGCAGGCGCTGGACCGAGCTCGGCCTCGACGAGCAGGACCGGTACTTCGACCGCGCCAAGAAGGCAGGCGCATGACTGCTGTCGCCGAGGTACACGCGCGCCAGGTTCTCGACTCCCGCGGCAATCCGACCGTCGAGGTCGAGGTCGCGCTGGAGTCCAGGGCCTCCGGGCGCGCGGCGGTTCCGGCCGGCGCGTCGACGGGCGTGCACGAGGCGCTCGAGCTGCGGGACGGTGGCGACGCCTGGGGCGGCAAGGGCGTCACCCGCGCCGTCGGCAACGTGAACGGCGAGATCGCCGCTGCCGTGCGCGGTCTCGACGCGTCCGAGCAGCGCACGCTCGACGAGCGGCTGATCGAGCTCGACGGCACGCCGAACAAGGGGCGGCTCGGCGCGAACGCGATCCTCGGCGTCTCACTGGCGGCGGCGAAGGCGGCGGCGGCCGAAGCTGGCACCCCTCTCTATCGCGCGCTCGGCGGCGAGGAGGCGCGGACGCTGCCGGTGCCGATGCTGAACGTGATCAACGGCGGCGCCCACGCGCAGAACTCGATCGACCTGCAGGAGTTCATGGTCGTGCCCGCGGGCGCGGCGACGTTCGCCGAGGCGCTGCAGGTGGGTGCGGAGGTCTTCCACGCCCTGCGCGGGCTCCTGCACGAGCGGGGGTTCGCGACCGCGGTCGGCGACGAGGGCGGCTTCGCGCCGGACCTCGGCTCGAGCGACGAGGCGATCGAGGCCGTGCTCGAGGCAGCGGAGCGCGCCGGGCACCGCGAGCGCGTCGCGATCGCGCTCGACCCGGCCGCGAGCGAGCTCTTCGAGGGCGGGCGCTA
The DNA here is from genome assembly GCA_045806105.1 of Gaiellaceae bacterium. Taxonomy (GTDB): domain Bacteria; phylum Actinomycetota; class Thermoleophilia; order Gaiellales; family Gaiellaceae; genus AC-32. The sequence continues at coordinate 4,231 of JBJMJY010000085.1, forward strand.
CCGCTTCGAGGGCGGCGACGAGGACGGCGACGGGATGGTCGCGTTCTGGGACGACCTCGCCGCGCGTTACCCGATCGTGTCCCTCGAGGACCCGCTCGCCGAGGACGACTGGGAGACGTGGCGGGCGCTGACGGAGGCGCTGGGGTCCCGCGTGCAGCTCGTCGGCGACGACATCTTCGTGACGAACCCGGAGCGCCTGCGGCGGGGGATCACGGAGAACGTCGGCAACGCGATCCTGATCAAGGTCAACCAGATCGGGACGCTCACCGAGACGCTCGACACGATGCGGCTGGCGCGCGAGGCGGGCTACGCGTGCGTGATGTCGCACCGCTCGGGCGAGACCGAGGACACGACGATCGCCGACCTCGCCGTTGCGACCGGCTGCGGCCAGATCAAGACCGGGGCGCCGTCGCGGAGCGACCGCGTTGCGAAGTACAACCAGCTGCTCCGCATCGAGGAAGAGCTGGGCGAGCGGGCGATGTATCCCGGCTGGGACGCGTTCCCTCGCGCTCGTCGCTGACCAGCGCGCGAGCTATCGTGGCCTCGTGACGCACGCCACGCGTCGGACGAAGATCGTGGCCACGATCGGGCCGGCGTGTTCGACCCCCGAGAAGCTCATGCAACTCGTGCGCGCCGGCGTCGACGGCGCCCGGCTGAACCTCTCGCATGGCACGCACGACCAGCACCGCGAGTGGGCGCGGCTCGTCCGCGACACCGAGCGGGAGATCGGGAGGCCGATCGCGCTGATCGCCGACCTGCAGGGGCCCAAACTCCGCATCGGCGACCTCGACGAGCCCGTCTCGCTCCGGCGCGGCGACCACGTGGTCGTCGCCGCTGCCGAAGCGACGATGAACGGCGAGCTGCCCGTCAGCCCCTCCGTGATCAGCGAGGTTCTGCAGCCTGGTCACGACGTGCTGATCGACGACGGGCTCGTGCGCCTGCACGTCGAGGCCGTCGAGGCCGGGCGCGCGACCTGCGCCGTTGTCGAGGGCGGCACTGTCTCGTCGCACAAGGGAGTGAACCTGCCGGGCGTCCCGATCCCGATCCCGTCGCTGACGCGGAAGGACATGGACGACCTCGAGCTCGCGCTGGAGCTGGAGGTGGACTTCGTCGCGCTCTCGTTCGTGCGCTCGGCGGCCGACGTGCGCGACCTGTGCGCGCTGCTCGAGCAGGCGGGCTCGCATGCGCATGTGATCGCGAAGATCGAGAAGGCGGAGGCGGTGGACGCGCTCGACGAGATCCTCGAGGAGACGCACGCGGTGATGGTCGCGCGCGGCGACCTCGGCGTCGAGATCGGTCCGGCGCTCGTGCCGCTGCTGCAGAAGCGGATCATCATCGCCGCTCTGGAGCGCGGGAAGCCGGTGATCACGGCGACTCAGATGCTGGAGTCGATGGTGCACCAGGCCGAGCCGACGCGGGCCGAGGCGAGCGACGTCGCGAACGCGGTCCTCGACGGCAGCTCCGCGCTGATGCTCTCCGGCGAGACGGCTGTGGGCGAGTATCCCATCGAGTCGGTCGCCTACATGGACCGGATCGTGCGCGCCGTCGAGCCGAGCCTCGGCTACCGGCACCAGCTCCCGGAGGTCGGCGACGAGCCGACGGTCGGGCAGGCGATGTCGAACGCGGCCTGCGATCTCGCCGAGGCGCTGCGGGCGAAGGCGATCCTCGTGCCGACCTACAGCGGACGGACGGCGTCCGTCGTCGCGCGGCTGCGCCCCCGCCGTCCGATCATCGCGCTGACACACCACGACTACGCGCTCCGCCAGATGGCGCTCGAGTGGGGCGTCACTCCGCTGCTGATCCCGGAGGCCGAGAACTACGACGTGCTCCTGCAGCGCTCGCTCGACGCCGCGCGCGACTCGGGCCTCGTCGAGGAGGGCGGCCGCGTCGTGGTCACCGCGGGCACGGCCGTGAACCTTCCGGGCACGACGAATCTGATCAAGGTCGACGTCGTCTAGGAGGGTTTGGCGGAACTCCGCTCGTCGCCGGGGCGAGCAGCGCGTTCCGGCGGCACAGCCGGTGTTTCGCCAAGCCCTCCTACTAGCAGGGCTGCGGGCGCGCGCGGCGAAAACGCGCCGCGTGGCCGTCCGCTCCCGCAAGCCTCCGCGCTCCCGCTACGTGATGCGCTGGGTCGCCGTCGGCGCGATCGTGCTCGTCGGGCTGCTTTACGCGCGCCCGCTGCGCAGCTACGTCGAGACGAAGCACGACCTCGCGCGGCGGGCGGCCGAGGTGCGCACGCTGAAGGCAGACCGCCGCGCGCTCCAGCACCGGCTCGCGGAGTCGACCACCGGGGAGGCGCTGACGCGCCAGGCGAGGCGGCTCGGCCTCGTGCGCCCCGGAGAACGGCTCTTCATCGTCAAGGGCGTCTCTGCCTGGGCTCACAGCAAGGTTGCGAGGCCGCCTCGCTAGGATGGCAAGTGGCCCTTCATCCCGGACGGTGTGTTGGACGGCCGCGCCAGCAAAGCCGGCCCGGCCTCTTGGGTCGCCGTCGCAAGCGAGCGCTGCGAGGCCACCTCGCTAGGAGGGCAAGTGGCCCTTCATCCCGGACGGTGTGTTGGACGGCCGCGCCGGCAAAGCCGGCCCGGCCTCTTGGGTCGGCGTCGCAAGCGAACGCCTAAGCTCAAGGACGGTGGACGATGACCGCGCGATCGTGGAGCGCCAGCTCGGCCGGCCGCCCCGCGCGTTCAGGGGCGCCGTCGTCCGCTGCCCGTTCGGCCGCCCCGCGGTAACCGAGCAGTCGGCATTCGACGAGTCGGGCGAGCCGTTCCCGACGACCTACTGGATCACCTGCCGCTTCCTCGCGGCCGCGATCGCCCGCGTCGAGGCCGAAGGCGGCGTCGAGCGCTGGAGCCGGCGCGCCGAGGAGGACGACGCGCTGCGCGAGAGCCTCGCGCGCGGCCACGAGGAGCAGCGTCGGCTACGGCCGGAGCTTCCGGGCGGAATCGGCGGCCAGACGCGACCCGGCGGGCTCAAGTGCCTTCACGCGCACGCCGCTTTCGCGCTTGCGCGCCCGGGCTACGAGCTCGGCGAGCGCATCCTGGCCGAGGTCGAGCCGCTCTGGCCCGACCGCTGCTGCTCGGACTAGCATCGGGCGCCATGGAAGGCTCGCTCGAGACCACGCGCCGCGAGTGGGAGGAGGGGAACCGCCGGCTGCAGGCGGCGGCCTCGGACCACCAGCTCCACGAGCGCCTCCTCGCCGAGGTCGGCGTGGTGCTCGAGCAGCTGCGCCGTCGCGTCGGCCAGATCTTCACCCTCGACGAGCTCGCGCGCGCCTACGGCGACGCCGACCGCTGGGTACAGGCGGCGCTCGACGAGGCGCAGCCGGCCCCCGGCTGGCCGGCGCGCTCGACGACGGTGCAGGACGCCGCCTTCCACCTCTAGTCCCGCGGCGCGGTCGACTACCGGCCGTGAGCACCGTCGCGCGCCGGCGCCGCAGGAGCTCGACGCGCCGCCGCGTGATCTGGGCCGCGCTCCTCGTGCTCCTCTTCGCCGTCGGGGTCGCGCTCGGCCAGGCGCTCGAGGACAACCCGCGGCCGGCGTCCACGATCACGCAGGACCGGACGTTCACGCTGCCGCCCGCGTCCGACACCGTGACGGTCACGGCACCCTGATCGCAGTGTAAGAACGATGAGCTTTGGGTAGATTCGCGGCCGCATGGCGCGCGAGCGATCGAGCCCCCGGACTCCCTCGGGCGAGCCGCAGTGGCTCACGCTGGGCGAGGCTGCGCGCTACCTCGGCGTCGCGCAGAGCACGATCCGCAAGTGGTCCGACACCGGCCGCGTGCGCGCCTTCTACACGCCCGGCCGCCACCGCCGCTACCGGCGCGAGGACCTCGACGCCTTCCTCGAGAGCTCGGGCCCCGCGGCGACCGGCGGCCCGCTCGTGCTGATCGTCGACGACGACGAGCAGGTGCGCGAGTACGTGCGCGTCAACCTGGAGGCGGAGGGCTACAACGTTCGCGAGGCAGGCAACGCCGAGGAGGGCCTCCGCGCGCTCGAAGAGTCGCAGCCCGATCTCGTGCTCCTCGACGTGATGATGCCGCAGGTCGACGGCTGGGAGATGCTGCGAAAGCTGCAGGAACAGCACGGCGACGCGATCCCGGTCGTGATGTTCAGTGGCAAGGTCGACGAGGCCGCGGCGGGCGAGGCGGCCGAGCGCGGCGCGCGGGGCTTCATCGGCAAGCCGTTCGACCCGAGCCAGCTGATCGAGAAGACGAAGCAGCTCCTCTCCTCCTGATCCGGCTCGACCGCCACCTCGAGCACTGGGTCGTCCTCCATCGCGTCGGCTGGCTGAACACCCCGGTCGTCGACCTGACGCGGATCGCGACCGACGGGCTGATCTTCATCGTGATCGGGGCCGTCCTCGCGATTCTCTGGCGGCGCCCGTGGTTCTTCGTCGCCCTGGTCACCGCGACCCTGGTGGCCGACGGGCTCTCCTACCTGCTGCGCCAGTGGATCGGCCGCGACCGCCCGCCGCTCGTCTATGCGGAGCCGCGGCCGCTCGTCCACGTGCCCCACTCGGCCGCGTTTCCGTCAGGCCATGCGTCCGCCGCCTTCGCCGCGGCGACGGTGATCGCGTGGGCCTCGCGACCGCTGGCCGTGCCCGCGTACGTCCTGGCGGCGCTGGTCGCGTGGTCGCGCGTCTACGTCGGCGTGCACTGGCCGCTGGACGTGATCGGCGGCGCCGCTGTGGGGACGCTGGTGGCTATAGCTCTTCTGACGCTGTCAGCAGTCCCCCACCGATTACTGCGAGCGCCGCGAGCAGGCTGATCCAGATGCCGATCCCGCGGCCGGCGGCGACGATCGAGTCCGGAATGTCGATCAGGCGGATGAGGACGAAGATCGTCGCAAGCGACCCCAGCGCGATCACGACGAGGCTCTCCGGGATCGAGGGCGGCAGCTCGAAGCCGAACTCCCGTAGGGCCGCGACCACGAGCAGCGCAAGCCCGACGACGAAGACGAGCTTGCCGAGCACGCCGGTGTGCCACCCGATCACCGACAGCGTTGGGCCGGCGTCGCTCGAGCCGGCGTACCAGCCGGTGAAGGAGGAGAGCGTGAGCACGAGCGCCGCGACCCAGGTGACTCGCCTGCCGAGCGACCAGAAGCCGGCGGCGGGCCGAACGAACGCCTCCTCCGGCTCGTAGTACGGCTCGTCTCGCTCCTCGAGCGGGAAAGACTCCGGCGTTTGCACCCCCGCAGTATGGGCAATCTTGGACACGGCTTTCAGGAGAAGGGGGTCGAGGCAGGTGTCGGAAGGGATCGAGAGCACCGCGGGCGGTGGCGACTACGTGCACCTCTGGGTCGCGGGCGAGCCGGGCAAGGGCGAGTTCCGCTGCTCGGAGTGTGCGTACGGCGTGACCGTCCACAGGACGCTCCCGGTCTGCCCGATGTGCGCCGGCAGCTCGTGGGAGCAGGCGCCGTGGAGCCCGTTCGGCCGCGCGGCGGGGCTGCAGTTCCGGGCGCCGCTAGAGCCCGAATAGCTTCTGGATCTGGTTCCAGATCACGATCGCGAGGCCGATGCTCGTCGCGATCACGGCGGTCAGCGCGAGCCAGAAGCGCAGCCGGGCGAGATTGCGCTCGCGGGCCCGCTCCTCGCGGTGGCGGCGCTTGATCCGCTGCCGGCGGTAGTTCCGGTGGATCGCCGTCGGGTCGAGCAACTCCTCCTCGACCTGCTCTCGCTCCGGCAGGGCCACGTGGGGAGTGTAGTAGGCCATACTTCGGCGGGGGCTGGAGATGGCGGTGGCCAGGCAGACAACCGGTGTCGGGGAGCTGGATTCGGCGCTCTCGTCGATCGTCGCGCGCGCCGCGGAGACGACGGGCGCGGATGTGGTCGTCGCCCGGCTGCTGGACGACTCGGGCGGCCTGACCGCTCGCGCGGTGCACGCCGCCTCGGCCGCGCTGCGCGCCGAGCTCGAGGGCTCGCGCCTTGGGCCGGACGCGATTCCGGCTGAGGCGCGCGACGAGCCGCTCCAGTTGCCGGGGCCGCTGCGGCGTGTGGCCGAGCGGATCGGGTCGGGCGGCGTGCTCCAGCTGCCGGTCCTCGAAGCAGACGCCGTCGTGGGGTCGCTCGAGCTCCTGCGCCGGGGCGGAGACTTCGACGAGCGCGAGCGCAGGCTCGCCCTCGCGGCGGCCGAGGAGGTCGCGCTTGCCCGCCGCGCGTTCGGGGACGGCGACGGCTCCGCGGCGGCGGCGCCCGACCTGCTCGGGCTCGCCGGGGATGCGCTCGCCGCCGGCTCAGACGAGACCCGTGCAGCCGACCAGGTCGCGACGCTCGCGGCGGAGGCGACCGGCGCGCGCGCCTGCCTGGTGTGGCGGTACGAGCCGCAGGGGGCGGTGCTTGCAGCAATGTCCGGCAGCGCCCTCGAGACGGCCAGCGGGCTCGACGCGGTGCGCCGCTCGCGTGGCGCCCCCAGCTCGTTGTCCCTGGAGCCGCTAGACGAAGGCGCGCTCGTCACGCTGCAGCTCGGCGAGCCGCAGCAGGGCGCGCTGCAGCTCCTGCTCGCGGAGGAGCCCGGCCCCGACGACCCGCTGCTCGAGCGGCTGGGCATCTTCGCCGTCCGGGCGGCGCACGCGCTGCGGGCCGGCGAGCGGCGGCGGACGCTCTCGGTCGAGCTCGAGCGCGCGCGCGCGCTGCTGACGATCGTCGGCCAGGCGATCGCGCAGCTCTCGCTCTCGCACACCCTCGACACGGCGATCGAGCACGTCTCGGAGCTGCTGGGCGCGGAGCGGCTCGCCGTCTACCTCACCGGAGAGCAGGAGCAGCGCCTGGAGCCCGCGGCGGCACGGGGGCTGACCGGGCCGCACGTTCGCGTCGCCGAGCGGCTGCTCGAGCTCCTGCTGGGGCCGGCACGCGGCCGCGGGCTGCTGGGCATCCCGTACGCCGCCACCGACGCGCGTCTCGGGGGCGTCCAGGACGTGCTCGAGGAGATCGGGATCGAGGCGGCCGTCGCCGTGCCTCTGCGCGCGCGCGACGAGCTGATCGGCGTGCTCGCGGTCTATCCGGTCGCCGGCCGCGAGCTGACCGAGAACGAGGAGTCGCTCCTCCTCGCGCTCGCCGCGCAGCTTGCCGTCGCCGTCGAGAACGCGCGGCTGCACGAGCGCACGAAGCGCGCCGACGACGCGCGGCGGGAGGCGCTCGACGCCGAGCGCGAGGCGTCGCGGCGGCTGCGAGCCCTCTACGAGATCTCGCGCACGTTCTCGGAGAGCCTCTCGCTCGACCAGACGCTCGAGGCGGTGACGCGCACGATCGTGGACACCCTCCAGGTCGACGCCGCCGCTCTCCGGATGCCGGACCCGCGCGGCGACTCGCTCGTCCCGGTCGCGCTCCACGTGCGCGACGAGCGCCTGCGGGACTCCCTGCGCGCCATCCTGTCGCTGCCGCAGCCGCTAACGCCGGTGCCGCCGCAGGCGTTCCGCAGCGGCCGGGCGGTGGTGCTCGACGCGCAGACAGCGAAGGCGCTCGGCGCCGGGCACGAGCCCCTGGTGCCGTTCCTCGAGCGCGGCTCGTCGGCGGCGGTAATCCCGCTCGCGACCCAGGCCGAGATCCTCGGCACGTTGACGCTCGTCTCACTCGACCCCGAGCGCCCGGTGGCGGGGGACGTGCTCGAGGCGGCGTCGTCAATCGCCGGCCAGGCCGCGCTCGCCCTCGACAACGCGCGCCTCTACCAGCAGCAGAAGCAGTTCGCGGACTCGATGCAGCGCTCGCTGCTGCCGCGGTCGCAGCCGAGCGCGCGCGGGCTCGACGTCGGCGCCGTCTACGCGTCGTCGGCGCGCATGGACGTCGGCGGGGATGTCTACGACTTCCTAGAGCTCGCGGACGGCCGGCTGGCGGTGGTGCTCGGCGACGTCACGGGCCACGGCATCGACGCGGCGGCGGACATGGCGATGGCGAAGTTCGTCTTCCGCTCGCTCGCGCGCGAGCACCCCGAGCCCGGCGACTTCCTGCGCGCGGCGAACGAGGTCGTGGTCGAGGAGATCGCGGAAGGGAAGTTCATCACGATGCTCTTCCTGACCGCCGACGGCGCGACCGGCGAGCTCGCCTGCGCAAGCGCAGGTCACCCGCCGCCCCGGATCCTCCGGGCAGGCGCGGCTCCGGAGCCGCTGGGCGTGCGCGGGCTCGCGCTCGGGATCGCAGAGCTGCAGCAGTACGGGGCCCGCAACGTGCACCTGGAGCCGGGCGAGGCGGCCGTGCTCTTCACCGACGGGTTGCTCGAGGGCCGCCGCGGCGGCGAGCTGTACGGCGAGGAGCGGCTCGATGCCGCTCTGGCCGCGAACGCGTCCCTGCCGGCCGAGGAGCTGGCGAAAGCGCTCGTGGAGGACTGCCGCGCGTTCGCGGGCGACCTGGCGGACGACTGCGCGGTCGTCGTCGTCAAGCGCGCGTGATCGACCTCGGGCGGCGCGACGGCCGCCTCCTGCGGATTGGCCACCGGGGCGCTGGGGCGCTCGCGCCGGAGAACTCGCTCGAGGCGATCGCTCTCGCGGTCGAGCTCGGCTGCGACCTCGTCGAGTTCGACGTGCACGCGATCGGCGACGCGCTCGTCGTCGTTCACGACCGCCCGCAGGCCGCGCAGCAGGAGCTGCCCTCGCTCGACGACGTGCTCGAGTTCCTCCGCGGCAGCGGTGCCGGTGTCCACCTCGACCTCAAGGCCCACGGCGCGGAGCCGGCGGTCGCGGCGGCGCTGCGGCGGCACGGCCTCGTCGACCGGACGGTGGTCAGCTCGTTCCGCGCCGCCACGCTGCGGGCGCTCCACATCGCGGAGCCCGCGCTGCGGCTGGGCAAGACCTACCCGCAGGACCGCACGGGCCTGACGAAGCGCCCGATCTTCCACCCGCCGGCGCGGGCCATCGTGCGCGCGCTGAAGCGCACGCTGCCTCGCAGGATCGGCGGGCTGCTCCGCGCCGCACACGCGACGGCGGCGGTCCTCTACTGGGAGGTGCTCACGACGGCGGTCGTCGCCCGCTGCCACGCGCTGGGCGCGCCGGTGCTCGCGTGGACGGTGGACGATCCGGAGCTCGTGCCGTGGCTCGACCGCCTCGGCGTCGACGGCGTGGTCACGAACGATCCCCGCATTTTCGGTGGCTAGACTCTCGGCGCGATGCGCAAAGCGGCTTTCGCGCTCCTGTTCGTGGTCGGCCTGCTCGCCGCCGGCGGCCTGTCCGCGGGCGTCGTCGCCGGGACGACCACCACCGGCACGACCACCACGACGCCGCAGCTGATCGCGCCCGGGGTGACGATCTCGGGCGTCGACGTCGGCAACTTCACCGAGGCCGAGGCCTTCCAGGCCGTGACCGAGTCGTTTGCGCGCCCGCTCCTGCTCGCCGTCCCGCGGCACCGCCTCGCGCTCGCGCCCGCACGCATCGGCGCGATGGCCGCAGTCCGCGCGGCCGTTCGCCGCGCGCTCACCGCCCCGGCCGGCACGGAGCTGAAGCTGCACGTGATCGTGAGCCGCCGCGGCACGAAGCGCTACCTGGGCGCCCTCGCGAAGCGCTTCGACCGGAAGGCGGTCGACTCGAAGCTGTTCCTGCGCGGCCTGCGGCCGTGGGCGACCAGGCCCGAGGCCGGCCGCGCGCTCCGCCGGACGCGCGCGATGGACGCGATCTTCACGGCGCTGGTGGCCAACACCAGGCCGCTGCTCGAGCTGCAGTTCGCGGCGCTGAGGCCGGCCGTAACGCGCTCCTCGTTCGGCCCCGTGATCGTGATCCGGCGTGGCTCGAACCGGCTCTACCTCTACAAGGGCGTGCGCCCGTGGCGCGTCTTCGGAGTGGCGACGGGCCAGTCGCGCTACCCGACGCCGCTCGGCCGCTGGCACGTCGTCGTCAGATGGCGGAACCCGTGGTGGTACCCGCCGAACTCCGACTGGGCGAAGGGCGAGAAGCCGATCCCGCCGGGCCCGGGGAACCCGCTCGGAACGCGCTGGATGGGGCTCTCCGCCTCCGGCGTGGGCATCCACGGTACTCCGGACGACACCTCGATCGGCTACTCGGCCTCGCACGGCTGCATCCGGATGCACATCCCCGACGCTGAGTGGCTGTTCAACCACGTCACCATCGGGTCGACGGTGTTCATCGTCTCCGCCTGAGATGAGCGCACGGCTCAAGCTCGGCGCGCAGGTGCTGGCGGTCGGGCTCGTGGCGCTGCTGCTCGCGCTGCTCGTCTGGAAGCTGGCGCACGGCAGCGGAAACGAGGCGCACATCGGGCATCCGGCACCGGACTTCGCGCTGCGCCGGATCGACCGGCCGGGAACGCTGCAGCTGGCCTCGCTGCGGGGCAAGGTGGTCGTGCTCAACTTCTGGGCCTCGTGGTGCTACCCGTGCAAGCAAGAGGCTCCGGCGCTGGCTGCGGCCGCGAAGCGCTGGGAGAAGGACGTGGTCGTGCTCGGGGTCGACGTCAACGACGCCGCCGGCTCGGCCCGGAAGTTCGCCGCCAAGTACGGGCTCGACTACCCACTCGTGCACGACAACCACAACATCACCTCGCCGAGGTACGGGCTCACCGGCCTGCCCGAGACGTTCTTCATCGACCGCTCCGGCAAGCTGGTCGTCCACGTCGCCGGAGAGGTGAATCACACCGACATCGCCGACGGCGTCCGCCGCGCGCTCCGGTCGTGAGGTTCCTCGCTCTCGCGGTTGCTGCGCTGGCGCTCGCCGCACCGGCGCTCGCCGGCGAGCAGCACCCGACGCTCGCTGAGCTCGAGGGGCAGCTGATGTGCCCGATCTGCGAAGGCGAGACGCTGGCGCAGTCGGACTCGCCCGCTGCGCAGCAGATCAAGGCATACGTCCAGCGGCGGATCTCGCAGGGCGCGACGCGCAGCGAGATCAAGCGCGAGCTCGTCGCCCAGTGGGGGACGCGGATCCTCGCCGCCCCGCCCCGACACGGCTTCGACCTGCTCGCGTGGCTGCTTCCGATCGTCGGCGTCCTCGGCGGCGCGGCCGTGATTGGCGTGCTCGCGTGGCGCTGGTCGCGGTCGCGCGAGCCTGCGGTCGAGTGGTCGCTGAAGGCGCGCCGGCTTGGGCCGGAAGAGGAGCGCCGGCTCGACGACGAGCTCCGCCGCTTCGATGGGTGAGCGGGTAATCGCCGCCTTCGCAGCCGGGCTCGTCTCGATCGCGTTCCCCTGTGTGCTGCCGCTGGTGCCGGGCTACCTTTCGGCGATCTCGTCGGTCGAGGTCGAGCGGCTGGGTGAGCGCGGGGTCGCGCGGCGGATCGTGGCGGCGAGCGTGCCGTTCGCGGCGGGCTTCACGGTCGTCTTCGTCGTCCTCGGCGCCGGCGCCGCGGCGCTCGGCGGCTGGGTCGACCAGGAGACGCGGACGAAGCTCGCCGGCTTCGTGCTCGTCGTGCTCGGGCTCGCGTTCGCGGGGCTGCTGCCGTGGCCGGAGCGGATGGTCGCGCCGGGTGCGCTCTCACGCGCGCGCGCGAGCGGCTCGCGGGCCCTGCTGGGTGCAGCGTTCGCCGTCTGCGCGGCGCCGTGCGTCGGGGTCGTCCTGGGCGCGATCCTCGCCTTGGCCGCCGACTCACGCACCGTCGTCCGTGGGTGCATCCTGCTCGCGGCGTACTCGTTCGGGATCACGGTCGCCTTCGTCGCGATCGGGATCGCCTTCGGGCACGCGATGTCCGCGTTCCGCTGGGTGCGCAATCACTACAACTGGATCCGCCTCGCGAGCGGCGCGATGCTCGTCGCGCTCGGGCTGCTCCTGTTCTTCAACCGCAACTGGTGGCTGAACGTCGCCGTGCACCGCTTCCTCGACGCGATCGGGCTCGACCAGCTCTAGACCCTTGGCGGCGGCAGCTCGAGCGATCCCGCCGCGACGACGCGCGCCGCCTGTTCAACGCGTCCGAGCGTCGCAGCCACGTTCACTCCACGGTGCTCCGGCGCGAACGGGCCTAGGCGCCGCGCCGCCTTCTCTAACTGCCGCTCGCAGCCGACCCGGTTGCCGCGACCTGCCTGGTACCACGCGACGGCGACGTGGACGAGCCCCTGGTAGAAGTCGCGCTCCTCGCGAGCCGCGGCCCGCCAGACGTCTTCGAGCACCTCGTGCGCCGCGAAGTACTCCCCGCGGCGAATGAGGTCGAGCCCCGCCTCGAGGCTCACGACCACGCGTGCCAGCGTCCGACCTCGACCCAGGCGCTGAAGCGGCGGCTCTCGCGGTCGCGGAAGGGTTGGCCCGTGTAGTGGCGCGCGAGCCGGTCGATGTCCTCGAGCCGCGTGTCCTCGACGAGCTCCGCCACGCGGCCGTCGAGGTTCACCTGCCGGTACCAGCTCTCGGCGTCGAGCACCGTCAGCGACACGCGCGGCTCGTCGCGCAGAAACGCCAGTCGCGCCCGGCTCTCGTCCATGTTCAGCAGGACCTGCTCGCCGTCCCACAGGTACCAGGTCGCGACGGAGTGCGGCGAGCCGTCGGGCCGAACAGACGCGACCACAGCCGGGTTCGGCCGGCGCAGGAGCTCGTCGACCTCGGGCGGGAACGGGAGCCGCGGCACGCCGCGGTTCGTATCAGATTCGCGGCCGTTGGAGCCGCGGCGAAAGGGTGCTACGTTTGCCTGCGTGGCGACGATCCTGCTGGTGGGGGTCGATCTCTTCTTCCGGGGGAAGCTGGAGGGTCTGTTGTCCGGCCATCACCTGACCACGACCGAGAATGTCGACCCGCCCGACTGCGTGATCGCGGACATCGCGCGCATCGACCCGGACGAGGTCGCGGACGCCTACCCCGACGTGCCGATTCTCGGCTTCACGAACCACACCGACACCGAAGGCCTGCGCCGCGCCCATGCGGCGGGGTTCGACCAGGTGGTCGCGAAATCGGCCCTCGATGAGCGCGCGAAAGACCTCGTCGAGGAGCTGACGGCGTAGGCGCCGCTTGGGGTGCCGCGAGAGGATGCGTGGGCTTCGCCCAGGCATCCGGATGGGACGTAGCCGTCAGTAGACTGGGCGCGCGTGACGTACATCATCGCGGAGCCCTGCATCGACATCAAAGACCTCTCGTGCGTCGACGTCTGCCCCGTCGACTGCATCCACGAGTTCGAGCGGATCCTGATCATCGATCCCGAGGAGTGCATTGACTGCGGGGCGTGCGAGCCGGAGTGCCCGGTCGAGGCGATCTTCCCGGAGGACGCGCTGCCGGCGAAGTGGGAGCCGTTCGTGAAGATCAACTACGCCTACGGCGACGGCGCGGACGTGATCAACAAGCTCACCGACGAGTACGCAACCGAGCACAACGTCCAGAACCCACCGCTCGAGTAAGCGTAGAAATCGCTCTTCTGGGGATCCCGGGTCCAGAACCGATCCGGGGAGGACGATATGCCACAGAAAGCGTGGAGCGCGAAGCGCGAACGGCAGTACGAGCACGTCAAGGAGAGCGAGCAGAAGCAGGGCCGCTCGACGAAGCGCGCGAAGGAGATCGCGGCGCGGACGGTCAACAAGGAGCGTGCCCGCAGCGGCGAGTCGCGGGAGTCCTCGCGAACGTCGCGGCGCGACATGTCCTCTGGGCGCCGCGGCGGTCAGCGCTCGGGCACCAACCGTCCGAGAGGCCGCACGAAGGAGCAGCTCTACAACGAGGCCAAGCGGATGAACATCTCCGGGCGGTCGCGCATGAACAAGCAGCAGCTGCAGCGGGCGGTCGACCGTAGGAAGTAGTGCGCTGGCTATGCTCCGGCGCGTGACGCCGGAGACGCTCGACCACGTCGCGCTGTGGGTCGCCGACCGCGACCCGATCGCCGACTTCGTCACTTCCCGCGTTGGCATGCACGTCGTCGACCGGACGGATGCGTTCACGCTCGTCGGGTCGGACGCGCGGCGCGGGAAGCTGACGCTGTTCGCGGCCGAGGGGCCGCGCGAGCGCGGCGCGCTGAAGCACGTCGCGCTGCGGGTCTCGCGGCTCGAGGAGGCGCTGCGCGGGCTCGAGGGCGCGGAGGTCGAGCAGGAGCGCGAAGGCGAGGCGTACTTCGACGTCCATGAGGGGCTGCGGTTGGGGCTCGTCGAGTCGGCGACGGAGGTCGACTACGACCTCGACCACGTCGCGCTCCTCTCGCGCGCGCCGGAGGAGACGGCGCGCGAGTACGAGCGGCTCGGCTTCTCCCCGGCCCCGCCGGGGCCGTCCGGGGCTCCTCGAGTGGAGGTCGGCGGCGCCTTCGTCGAGTTCCACGAGGGCGAGCCGGGCGACCCGGAGCGGCCGCTCCTGAACCACCTCGCGGTTCGTGTCGACTCGGCCGACGAGCACATCGAGGAGGCGCGCGAGCTGGGGATCGAGATCGCGGACATCGTGGACGCGGCGAACACGTACGCGGTCTTCGTCTGGGGCCCGGAGCGCGTCAAGGTCGAGTACGTCGAGCACAAGCCCACTTTTTCGCTGACGTAGTGCTGATCGCGGGTGCCGGCATGGCCGGCCTGTGCGCTGCCGCGCGCGCACGGGAGCTCGGCGCCGCGCCGGTTGTGTTGGAGAAGGGGTCGCGGCCGGGCGGCTCGATGCTGCTCTCGAGCGGCGTCGTCTGGCGCTACCGCTCCTTCGAGGAGTTCAGGGCGCAATGCCCGGCGGGCGACGAGCGGTTGCAACGGCTCGTGTTCGACCGTCTCGATGAGGGGCTCGAGTGGCTGGAGTCGCTGGGCGCGCCGGTCGTGGAGCGCGAGACCGGGAACCCGCTCACCACCGGCGTCCGCTTCGACACCGCCGGCCTTACAGGGGCCCTCGTCCGAGCCGCCGGCGACGTCCGTCTCGGCCAACCGGGGACAGACCCAGGGACAGACCCAGGGACAGACGCAGGGACAGACCCAGGGACAGACGCAGGGACAGACCCCGGGGCTCCGCTCGTGCTCGCGACCGGCGGCTTCCAGGGCGATCCTGAGCTGGTCGAGCGGTACGTGAAGCCGGCGGCGCCGTTGCGGCTGCGGGCGAACGCGTGGAGTGCCGGCGACGGGCTGAAGCTGGCGCTCGAGCGCGGCGCGGCGCTCTCCGCAGGGCTCGACGAGTTCTACGGCCGCAACATGGCCGACGTCGACTTCGGCGAGCACGAACTCGTCTCGCTGGCGCAGGTGTTCGGCCGCTACGCGCGGATCTTCAACGACGACGGAGAGGAGTTCTTCGACCACGACGCGGTCTCGTGGTCGGAGCTCGACCTCGTCCAGGCGACGGCGCACCAGCCCGGAGCCCGCGCCTGGTACCTCTTCGACGAGCAGGCGCTGGACGAGCGCGTCCGCTACGGCACCGTCCGCGAGCTCGTCGCGAAGGCGCCGACGCGCACCGGCCCCGCCGGCCTTCCGTTCACGCCGCCGCCGCAGGCCGTCGTCGCCACCCGTGTGGCAGCGGCGATCACGCACACGATCGGCGGCCTCCGGATCGACGAGCGCGCCCGCGTCCTCACCGAGCAGGGCGAGCCGATCGACGGCCTCTTCGCCGCAGGCGTCGACGCGGGCGGCATCTCGGCCGGCGGCTACGCGAGCGGCCTCGCCTCGGCGCTCGTGCTCGGGCTGACGGCGGCCGAGAGCGCGCTCAGGTGAGCGGCTGCAGGTAGGCGCAGCGGCGGGAGTCGCCCGGGAGCGGGGAGGGGGCGACCTTCGTCACGCGCAGGTGCTCCTCGCCCTCCTCGACCTCGTCGCCGACGCCCGGCGCGTCGCCGTCGCGCTCACGCAGCTCGTAGCCGTTCGCCGTCCAGACGAAGCGCAGATGCGTCATCGGCCGCTGCCCGTTCTCCTCCACGGCCGGAAGACTAACCGTGGGCGACGTAGGAGGGCAGCACGACGCGGACCGCCGTGCCGCCGTCCTCGCCGGCCTCCACGTCGAGCCGCCCGTTCAGCGTCCGCGCGCGCTCCTCGAGGTCGTCGAAGCTCGCTCGCCGCCGCTCGCCGGCACCGTCGTCCGCGATCACCGTCTCGACCATTCCCTCCTCGCCCTCGGCGACGCTGATCGAGATCCGCGACGGCGGCCCGCGCCGGATCGCCTGGTTCACCGCGTCCCGGATGATCTGGTAGATCGCGACGCGCACGTTCTCGGCCAGGCCGTCGGCCGCGGCGACGTCGAGGTCGACCTGGATCCGGTGCGAGAGCCCGACCTGCTCCGCGAACGCCTGCACCGCCGGCCCGAAGCCCTGGTCGCGCAGCACCACCGGCTCGATGTTGAACGAGAGGTCTCGCAGCGAGCGGATCGTGTCGCGGTGTCGCTCGAGCGCGGAGTCGAGCACCGATGTCGCCTCGTCGAGCCGCTCGCCCTCGAGCGAGTCGATCACCGCGTCGAGCATGAGGCCGATCCCGGCGAGCGACTGCACCGGCCCGTCGTGGAGGAAGAGCGCGAGCCGCCGCCGCTCTTCCTGCTCGGCGATGATCAACTGGTCGGAGAGCCGCGCCCGCTCCGCCTCGCGCACCTTGGCCTCCGCGAGCAGGCGCGCGTTCTCGACGGCGCGGCAGGTGAAGTCGGCAAGCAGCGTCGCTCGCGCGAGTTCCTCGCGGTCGAGCGGTCGCTCGCGGATGAGCTGCAGCGAGCCGATCTCCTCGCCGCGGATCCGCAGCGGCAGGACGACCGCGTCCTCCGCACCGCGCTCGCCCGGAGCGAGGATCGAGGCCGTCGCATCGAAGAGGCCCTTCGCCTCGCGCCGCGTCCGCTCGAGCACGTCCTCGGGGGCGTGCGCGGCGGCGATTCGCCCCATCGACTCGATCAGCGACTCGAGGAAGCTCGACTGCGCCGAGAGCTCTTCCTCGACAACCTCGTGCCGGCGCCGCTCGGTGACGATCAGGTGGAGCGCGAAGGCCGCGGCGCCGACGATTGCCGCGCCCAGCCCGACGAAGGCCAGCCCGCTCGAGCCGACGGCGAGCCCCGCCACCGCAAGGATCGCCGCAGCCGCAACGACCCCGACGAGTGCCGCGGCTCTAGTCGATGATCGCGTCACGAAGAGCGATCGCGACGGCGTGCGTGCGCGTGTCGGCCTCGAGCTTCGTGAGGATGTGCCGCACGTGGCTCTTGACGGTCTCCTGGCTGATGAAGAGCCGCCCGGCCACGTCGGCGTTGGACATCCCGTCGGCCAGCAGCTGCAGAATCTCGCGCTCGCGCGCCGTGAGCATGTCCTCGCGGTCGCCCGAGAGGAAGGCCGGCATCAGCGCCGGGTCGACGAAACCCTCGCCCGCGACGACCTTGTCGATCGCCTTCAACAGCGTCTGGTGAGGGGCCTCCTTGAGGATGTAGCCCTTCGCGCCGGACTCCAGGCCCCGCCCGAGCAGGCTCCGCTCGCTGTAGGCGGTGAAGATGAGGACGGCGGTGTCGGGGACGCGTTGCGTCAGCAGCTTCGTCGCCTCGAGCCCGTCCATCCCGGGCATGCGCACGTCCATGATCACCACGTCCGGCCTCCGGCGCTCGGCCAGCGTGACGGCCGTGGCGCCGTCGGCTGCCTCACCGACGACCCGGATGTGCGAGGCGCGGGAGAGCGACAGGCGCAGCCCCTCGCGGACGACCTCGTGATCGTCGACGATCAGGCACGTGATCTCTCCGGTGCCGTTGTTCTGCTCCTCTGTGGCTGCCTTCTCCGACACGGCACGCCGATTGTAGGGGGCAGGTCGGCGTTCGCCTATAGGGCGAGGGTGAGCTGCTCGGGGTCAGGCTCCGGCGCGAGCCTCGTCCGGCGCCGGTCTCCGATCCCGTGCTTGCGCGTCAGGTCGGCGACGAGCGCCCGCACCGGCTTCGTCTCCTCCGACTTCAGGTAGGCGCGCCGGGCGTAGAGCCGCTCGTACGCGGGGAGCTGCTCCGGGTAGTCCTCGGCGAGGCACTCGAGGAAGTGCTCGCGCGTGCCGGGGCGCAGGTTGAGCAGGTTCGCCCAGACGCCGCAGGCGCCGGCCTCCCGGGCCTCGCGCACGACCTGCTCCAGCAGCTCGGGCCGGTCAGAGATCCCCGGCAGGATCGGTGCCATCCCGACGCTCGCGCGGATCCCCGCGTCGACGAGGGTCTTCAGCGCCCGCAGGCGCTGCCGCGGGTGGGCGGTGCTCGGCTCCGTGCGCCGCCAGATCTCGTCGTCCAGGGTCGGCACCGAGAACGTGACCGACACCTCGGCTCGCCGCGCCGCCTCGACCAGGACGTCGACGTCGCGGACGATCAGCGGCCCGCGCGTGATGATGCTGAACGGGTTGTGCGCCTCGCCCAGCGCCCCGATGCAGGCGCGTGTGAGCCGGTAGCGGCCCTCGGCCGGCTGGTACGGGTCCGTGGCCGCACCGATTGCGACCGCCTCCGGCTCCCAGCTCGGGCGAGCGAGCTCGCGCCGGAGAACCTCGGCGACGTTCACCTTCACGCGGATCGAGCGGCCATAGCGGTGGTCGAAGGGCCGGTCGGCCCGCCGCTCGAACGCGCGGACGTAGCAGAAGGTGCAGCGGTGGACGCAGCCCATGTACGGGTTCAGCGACCACTTGAACATCATCCCCTTGACGCGGTTGAGCGCGACCTTGCAGGGCTCCTCGCGGTACTCGACCCGCATCCCGAGAGTATAGAACGTACGTTCGTCCAGGCGGCGAGTTGGATACGGCGATGCAGGAGCTGCCCGGCGGCATCCGCCGCATCACCTTTCCGCTGCCGATGGGGATCCGGCACGTGCACTGCTACCTCTTGCCGGGCGGCGACGGCTGGACGCTCGTCGACACCGGCCTCGGGCTGCCGGACGCAGGGGCGCGCTGGCGGTCGCTCCTGCAGGAGGTCGAGGTGGCGCGCATCGTCGTCACGCACTTCCACCCCGACCACGCGGGCGGCGGCGAGGACGCGCAGGCCGCCACGGATGCTCCGGTCTTCCAGGGCACCGACGACTACGCGCAGTGCCTTCGGGTCTGGGGCAGCGACGACTGGTCGGAGCGGCTCGTCGACTACCTGCGCGGCCACGGTCTCTCGCACGAGACGGCGGACGAGCTACGGCACGAGGCGGCGACGTTTCGTCCCTTCATTCGCTTCGCGCGCGACCCGGAGCCGCTGCGCGAGGGCGACGAGCTCGACGGCTGGCGCGTGCTCGAGCTTCCCGGGCACGCCGACGGCCACCTCTGCCTCGAGCGCGACGGGGTGCTGATCGCCGGCGACCACCTCCTCGGCGCGATCACGCCCACGGTCGGCCTCTACCCGGACTCACGGCCCGACCCGCTCGCGGACTACCAGGCCTCGCTCCGGCGCACGATCGAGCTCGCGCCCGAGGTCGCGCTCCCCGGGCACGGCGAGCTCGTCGCCGACCCGGTCGCGCGGGCGCGCGAGATCCTCGACCACCACGACCGCCGCCTCGACGAGACGGCGGCGGCCCTAGGCGCAGAGCCGAGAACCGCCTACGAGGTCTCGGTCGTGCTCTTCGGCTCGAGCCTCGACGCGAGCGGCCGCCGCTTCGCCCTGGCGGAGACGCTGGCGCACCTGGAACGGCTTGTTCAGGAGGGGCGCGCCGCCCGCTCCGGCGACGACCAGAACGTCTCCTATACTGCGACATAGATCCGGTTGGACGACGAAGTCATTCCTAGACGTCCGCCCGACGGGGCGCTGACGTGATCCTTTTCCTCGAACTCCTGGGCGTCGCGGCGCTGATCCTGCTGAACGCCTACTTCGTGGCGGCCGAGTACGCCCTCGTCACCGCGCGCAGGACGCGCATCCAGGAGCTCGCGGAGGAGGGCAACCGCCGCGCGCGCGCCGTGCTGCGGATCGTCGCCGATCCGCCGCGCTTCATCGCGGCCATGCAGCTCGGCGTGACCGGCACGAGCCTGGCCATCGGTGCTCTCGGCGAGCAGGCGCTCGCGAAGGTGTTCGACCCGATCTTCGCGTCACTGATCGCGTTCGGCCTCGCCTTCCTGATCATCACCTTCCTGCACGTCGTCGTCGGCGAGCTCGTGCCGAAGGGCGTCGCCCTCGGCTACTCGGAGCGCACCGCCCTCGCGGTGTCGGCGCCCGTGCGCGGGTTCTTTGTCGTCTTCAAGCCGCTGATCTGGATCCTCCAGCGCTCGAGCGAGGTGATCCTGCGCGCGCTCGGCCTGCAGCCGCCGGGTGGCGAGATGGAGGTCTACTCGGAGGCGGAGCTGAAGATGCTGCTCTCACGCTCGACCGAGGAGGGGGAGCTCGAGCAGCAGGAGCAGGAAATGCTCTACAAGGTCTTCGACTTCGCCGACAAGGAGGTCTCGGCGGTGATGGTCCCACGCCCCGAGGTCGTGGCCCTGTCGATCGACCTGCCGTCCGAGGAGGCGCTCGCGGCGGTGATCGAGTCGCCGTACACACGCTACCCCGTCTACCGCGACTCGATCGACAAGGTGGTCGGGATCCTGCACGTGCGCGATTTGTTCTCCGCGCTGAACGACCGCGGCCTCCAGGCGGTGCGGCTCGACCAGATCCTGCGTCCGGCCCACATCGTCCCGGAGACGAAGGACCTCGCCGCGCTGCTCGGGGAGTTCCGCCGCACGAACCAGCACATGGCGATCGTGGTCGACGAGTACGGCGAGCTCGAGGGAATCG
>JBJMJY010000086.1:0-21490 GCA_045806105.1 Gaiellaceae bacterium
GATCGCGCAGCAGGCGAGGCCGAAGGTGTCCGGCCAGATCGAGCTCGACTGCGACCAGGCGACTGCCTTCTCGACCGTGGTCAGCATCAGCTCGTGCTCGAGGTCGCCCAGCTCCTGCTCGAATACGCCAGGCCCCTTGCCCTTCCAGAGGACGCGCTCGGAGTTGAGGCCCCAGTCCGCGAGGCGCTGCTTCTTCCTCACCGCCACGTCAAGGCCCCCTTTCGCCAAATGTAGACGTACGCGAGCGCGAGGATCGCGACGAAGAAGCCGAACTCCGCGAAGCCGAACCAGCCGAGCGGCTTCAGCACCACACCGAGCGGATAGAGAAACACGATCTCGATGTCGAAGACGATGAAGAGCATCGCCGTCAGGTAGAAGCTGATCGTGAACCGGCTCTGCTCCGGGGGCCCGGTCGACACTCCAGACTCGAACGGCAGCGCTCGGACGCGCGACCGGCGGTGCGGCCGCGTTGCCAGCGCAAACGACGCGAAGAGCATCGAGAGCGGGATCGCGAGCGCGAAGAAGCCGTAGATCAGAAAGGGCAACCAGCTGTCCAGCACGCGCATCCTCCCCGCGGTGAGCGAGCCGGAAGTTAGCAGGTTCGCACGGAGCCACGAGCGAGGAGGAAAACGGCTCAACCACGAGGGTGGCAGCTGTTACAAACTCGGGGTTTCCGGAGGCCCCTGACGGGGGATCCGGAGGGCCCGAGGCCGTTGCTAGGATGCGCTCGATGGCGACCACCGAACAGCCGCTGACGATCGTCTCGCTCACCGAGAGCGCGGCGGCCAAGATCAGGGACCTGATGGCGGAGGAGCCCGCAGGCGAGGCCGCGGTCCTGCGCATCGCCGTCCAGGGCGGCGGCTGCTCCGGCTTCCAGTACGCGCTCGGCTTCGACCGCGGCCCGCAGGATGGCGACCACGAGGTCGCGAGCCATGGCGTGCCGGTGGTCGTGGACCCGTTCAGCGCGCCCTACCTCGCCGGCACCGAGATCGACTGGGTCGAAGGCCTGCAGGCGGGCTTCGCGATCAACAATCCGAACGTCTCCGGCTCATGCGGCTGCGGCCACTCCTTCCAGGTGGAAGAGGGCGAAGCGCCGGAAGACGCCGCGGGCTGCGGTACGGGCTGCGGGCACTAAGCTTGTCGGCGCTTTGAGCGCGGACGGCGTCGTCGACATCACCATTCTCGGAGCCGGGCCCGCGGGGCTTGCCGCCGCGTACTACGCCGGCCACCGCGACGCCTCGGTGCGCATCATCGAGAGCCTCGAGCAGCTCGGCGGCCAGGTTGCTGCGGTCTACCCGGAGAAGAACGTCTACGACGTCGCCGGGCACCCGAAGATCCTCGGGACGAAGCTGGTCGAGCTCTGCGCCGAGCAGGGCCTGCAGTACGAGCCGGAGATCCACCTCGGCGAGGAGGTCCAAACGCTCGAGCGGCTCTCTCAGAACGGCGAGGAACTGCTCGCGATCGGCACCGACAAGGGCGGGCCGTATCTGTCGCGCGCCCTCATCATCACCGCCGGCCACGGCGCCTTCGAGCCGCGCAAGCTCGGGATCGAGGGCATCGACGCCTGGGAGGGCCGCGGCGTCCATTACTTCGTGCGCGAGAAGGACGTCTTCCGCGACCGCACGTGCGTGATCGTCGGCGGCGGCGACTCAGCGCTCGACTGGACGCTGGGCCTCCAGGACACGGCGACGCCGCCGATCGCGCTCGTCCACCGCCGCGACAACTTCCGCGCGCTCGAGTCGTCGGTGAGCGAGGCGCGTGCCCTCGAGGGCTCCGGGCGCGTCCGCATCTTCACGCCCTGCGAGGTGCGCGAGATCCACGGCGACGGCTCGATCGAGGCCGTCACGATCGAGAACACGAAGACGGGCGAGCACGAGCAGGTTCCGTGCCAGGCGCTGATCACGCTGCTCGGCTTCCACTCCCACCTCGGCGCGATCGCCGACTGGGGCCTCGAGCTGCACGGCAAGCGCCAGATCCTGATCGACCCGACGACCTGCGAGACGACTCTGGCCGGCGTCTACGCCGCCGGCGACGTCGCGGGCTACGAGGGCAAGATCACGCTGATCACCATCGGCATGGGCGAGGCTGCGGTCGCCGCCAATAACGCGGTCGCCCGCATCCGCGGCGAGAAGGTCCAGCCCAAGTACTCCACGGACTGACGGTCCCTCCGCCGACCGGCCCGGTGCACGGCGTCGCCTGACTACACTCGCGTCGATGGCCCGAGCCGAGGAACAGCAACAACTCTGGGGCGGTGAGACGACGAAGGCGGTCGAGAACTTTCCGGTGTCGGGCCAGCCGATCCCGGCCCCCGTCGCGCGTTGGCTCGGCCGGATCAAGGCCGCGGCCGCGCGCGTGAACGCCGAGCTCGGCCGGCTCGACGCCGACAAGGCCGAGCGCATCGCCGCGGCGGCCGACCGCATCGCCAGGGGCGAGCTCGACGACCAGTTTCCGATCGACGTCTTCCAGACCGGCTCTGGGACGAGCTCGAACATGAACGCCAACGAGGTGATCGCGAACCTCGCGGGGGAGGACGTCCACGCCAACGACGACGTGAACATGGGCCAGTCGTCGAACGACGTGTTTCCGACGGCCGTCCACCTGGCCGCGCTGGACGAGCTGACGAACGACCTACTGCCCGCGCTCGACCGCCTCGCCGAGGCGCTCGAGGCGAAGGCGCACGAGTTCGACGACGTCGTCAAGTCCGGGCGCACGCACTGGATGGACGCGGTGCCGGTGACGCTGGGCCAGGAGTTCGGCGGCTATGCGGCGCAGGTGCGCGAGGGCGCCGCCCGCGTCCGCGACTCCCTGCCGCGTCTTGGCAAGGTGCCCCTTGGCGGCACCGCGACGGGCACGGGCCTGAACACACACCCGGAGTTCGCCTCGCGTGTGCGCGCGCGACTGCAGGAAGAGACGGGCCTCGAGATCTCGCCGCCGGCCGACCCGTTCGAGTCGCAGGCGGCTCGGGACGCGATCGTCGAGGCATCGGGCGCGCTCAAGGTCGTCGCGGTCTCGCTGACGAAGATCGCGAACGACCTCCGCTTCATGGGCTCCGGGCCCCGCGCCGGCCTCGCCGAGATCGCGCTCCCGGAGCTGCAGAAGGGGAGCTCGATCATGCCGGGCAAGGTGAACCCGGTGATCCCGGAGGTCGTGACGCAAGTGGCCGCGCAGGTGATCGGCAACGACCAGGCGATCACGGTCGGCGGCCTACAAGGACACTTCGAGCTCAACGTCTTCGTGCCGCTGCTCGCGCGGAACATCCTCGACTCGGTGAAGCTGCTCGCGAGCGCCTCGCGGCTCTTCGCCGAGAGATGCGTCGAGGGGATCGAGGCAAACCGCGAGACCTGTGAGCACTACGCGGAGCTGACGCTCTCGGCCGCGACCGCGCTCAACCCGTACATCGGCTACGACAAGGGCGCGGAGATCGTGAAGGAGGCGGCGCGCTCCGGCCGCTCGCTCCGTGAGGTCGCGCGCGAGGCGGGGGTCGACGAGGCGACGCTGGACGAGGCGCTCGACTATCGCAAGATGGCCAAGCCGAACGTCGAGTAGTAGACCCGTTCGAACGTAGTACGAACCTTGACTGCGCGCGGGTCGTGACAGAAGATTCGCGTACTGGGTCACGGGCTCCGAGGGTTTCCGCCCGGGACATCAATGATGGGGTAAAGGAGAGGACGCCTTGTCACGACGTCATACGTGGGCGCTCCCGTTTCGCCGGAGTGTCCCAATCCTCGTCGCCGCCGCGGGACTCGCCGGGCTGCTGACGATGACCGCAACTGCCTCCGGGACAGGCAGCGCGCTTCGGGCGAGCTCCGCCGCGACAGCGCTCACGCCCGGAGCGACGTACACGGCCGCAAAGTCACTCAGCGGCAACGCAGCGCGGACCGACCGCTCGCTGCTCGGGCTGCGCAGCTCGAGGCTGATCAACGTGATGATCAAGTACGACTTCGACGCACTTGCGTCGTACGCGGGCCGCATCCACGGACTGCGCGCCACGAGCCCGAGGGCGACCGGGAAGTCGTTCGCCCGTAACCGGGTCGCCGTGGCGAGGTACAGCCGCTACACGGCGAAGCGCACGGCGCGGATCAACCGGGCCGTCCGAGCGATGGTGCCCAGGGCGCGCATCGGGACGGCGTTCCGAACGGTCTACGGCGGTGTCGCCGCGCGTGTGCCGGCCAACCAGATCGTGAAGCTGCTGCGCATCAAGGGCGTCGACGCGGTCCAGCGCGACGCTCTGCGCCAGCCGCTCGACGACAACACCACCTTCATCGGCGCGCAGGCCGTCTGGCCATCGCTCGGCGGCAACGTCCATGCCGGGGAGAGCGTCAAGGTGGGCGTCATCGACACGGGCATCTGGCCCGAGCATCCGATGATGGCTGACAATGGCCTTCCGTCGATCGGCGGCTCGCACGGCTGCCAGTTCGGCGACGGGAGCGACGTCGCGCATCTCGGCCCGACGTTTGCCTGCAACAACAAGCTGATCGCCGCGTACGCCAAGACGGCTACCTACATGTCAGCCGTCGGAGCGAACGCGAACGAGTTCTGCAACAACACGACGCATCAGTGCTCCGCCCGCGACTCCGAGGGCCACGGCACGCACACGACGACGACTGCGGCGGGCGACTGCGTCGCCTCCGCGATGCTGTACGGCGTCGAGCGCGGCCCGGTCTGCGGTATCGCCCCCGGCGCGCACGTCGAGATGTTCCGCGTCTGCCTCGCGGCCGGCTGCTTCAGCTCCGACTCAGTGTCGGCGGTCTCGCAGGCGATCACGGACGGCGTGAACGTGATCAACTTCTCGATCTCGGGCGGCGGGCAGCCGTACACCGACCCGGTCGAGCTCGCCTTCCTCGACGCGACGAACGCGGGGATCACCGTCAACGCCTCGGCCGGCAACAGCGGCCCGGGCGCCGGCACGTCAGACCACGGCGGGCCGTGGACGAACACCGTGGGCGCCTCGGCCGGCCCGCGCGAGTTCCGCTCCACGCTGCACCTGACCGCGGACGGCGGCGCGACGTTCGACAAGGTCGGCGTGACCCTGACGAACGGCATCTCGACCGCGACCCCGGTCGTCCTCGCGCAGACGCTCCCGAAGGCGGGCGGCGGCACCGAGGACGCGCTCTGCCAGTCCCAGCTCGCACCCGGTGCTGCGGCAGGCAAGATCGTCGCATGCCAGCGCGGCGTCAACGCTCGCGTGGACAAGGGCTTCAACGTCCTCCAGGGCGGCGCCGCGGGGATGATCCTCTACAACGCTGCCAAGCTCGATGTCGAGACCGATAACCACTGGCTGCCGGCGATCCACCTCGACGGGCCGAACACCGCCCTGCTCGACTTCATCAACACGCACACGAACGTGGTGGCGACGTGGCAGCAGGGCACCGCGGCTCCGGGCCAGGCGGACATGATGGCGGCGTTCTCGTCGCGCGGCCCGACCGGTGACTGGATCAAGCCGAACGTCACCGCTCCCGGCGTGCAGGTGCTCGCGGGCATGACCCCGCAGCCGACCGGCACGGTGAACGGGCCGGCCGGCAACCTGTACCAGGCGATCGCGGGTACGTCGATGTCGAGCCCGCACGCCGCCGGCGTAGCCGCGCTGATCAAGGCCGCGCATCCCACGTGGACGCCGCCCGAGATCGTCTCGGCGATGATGACGTCGTCGCTCCAGAGCGTGGTCAAGGAGGACGGCGTGACGCCGGCGAACCCGTTCGACATGGGCGCCGGTCGCGTCCAGGTCGACCGCGCGGTCAACCCGACGCTCGTGTTCAACGAGACGTACGCGAACTTCGTCGCGGCGGGTGCTGACACGATCCACCGGATCGACCTGAACCTGCCGAGCGTCGACGCGACGACGATGTCGGGCGAGATCAGCACGGAGCGCACGGCGATCAACGTCAGCGGCCAGAACCAGCTGCTCAAGGTGAGCACGGTGGCTCCGGCCGGGGCCTCGATCACGGTCGGCAAGAACAACGGCAACCTCAACGTCAAGGCCGACAACTCGATCACGTTCCCGATCACGATCAGCGCTCCGACGCTCGCCAACGGCCAGTACTTCGGGTCGATCAAGCTCGTTCCGCAGGGCGGCGCCAACAGCATCTACATCCCGGTCGCCTTCGTGAAGAAGCAGGGCGTCGTGACGTTGTCGAACAGCTGCTCGCCCACGTCGTTCGCGGCAGTCACGGGAGCCAGCCACTGCACCGCGACGGTGCAGAATCTCGCTTCGGTGCCGGCCAACGCGGCGCTCAACATCACGCAGGCCCTGCACCCGCAGGACGGCGCGCTCCGCTACGAGAACGTCGGCGCGCCGGGCACGGTCGTCGGGCCGGGCAAGGCCGTCCAGTGGACGGGCAGCCTGACTCCGGCGATCGCGCCGCAGGTCACCGCGATCAACAACATCACCGGTCAAGGGCCTGCGGGCGGCTACTTGCCGCTGAGCCTCTTCGGCGGCAACCTGACGATCCCCGGCGGTGACGACTCGATCACGAACGTGAACGTGCCGACCTTCTACTACGGCGGCGAGCCGTACAGCCGCATCGGCATCGTCACGAACGGCTACGTCGTGCTCGGGGGCGGCACGGCTGCGGACGTGAACTTCTTCCCGCAGACGTTCCCGAACCCGGCCAGGCCGAACAACGTCATCGCCCCGTTCTGGACCGACCTGAACACGTCCACGACGGGCGGCGGCGGCACGATCCTCGTGAACGTGCTGAACGACGGGGACAGCGACTGGATCATCGTCGACTTCGAGGGCGTCAAGAACTTCAGCAACGCGACGACCCACACCGGCGAGATCTGGATCCGCACGTCGACGCGTAATCACGTCGGCCCCGCGGGCGAGCAGCTCACGGTCTCGTACGGCGCGGCCAACGCGGCCGCCGGTGACCCGGGCTCTGCGATCAACTGGGGCGCGGAGAACCGTGACGGCTCGAGCGGCAAGAACATCGGCTCGGCGCCGGCGAACGACACCGAGTACCGCCCCGTCCTGACCGGCCCGACCCCGGGCGGCCAGGTCACGATCCCGTACGACATCACCGCGACGTTGCTCGGCTCGTACACGTCCGTCGCTGCGATGACGTCGGACCAGACGCCTGGCACGACGCAGGTGGTCACGCCGCTGACGGCTACTCCGTAACCGCCGGCGGTAGGCAGTTGCTTCGAGGGGCCGCCTCCGGGCGGCCCCTCGCCTATGCGGTGAGCCGCGCCACCGTCCGGCGATAGGGCTCGCTTTGCCTCGCGGCAAGGCCGCTCCGGCCGCCCTTCTGCGGCCTGTCGCTCGTCTCTCGAAAGAGGCGATAAAGGAATCGAGGCGCCCTGCCGAAATCTGCAGCACGGTGAAGCGGCGCACCTTCCTCCTTGCGGTCTTTGCAGCTGCCTGCGTCTTTTCAGGTTCCGCGTCCGCGGCCGGCAACCCGTTCGGCGTGACCGTTGTGCGCTTTGCGCCGGCGACCACCCCGGCGCAGATGCGCGCTGCTGTTTCCGTCGCCGGCGGCGTGGTCGTCGGAGACCTGAGCGCGATCGACACGCTCGCGGTCGTCCCGCGCTCGCCCGGGTTCAAGTCGCGAATCGACGCCGACCGCTCGGTCACCACGTTCTTCGAAGACACGCTGCTCACGGCCGACCGCGGCGGCGACCTCCGCGCGTCCGGCGGGCGCTGGGGCGGTCCGGGCTCCGACTCCGACCAGGGCGGCGACGCCGTCGCGGACCCGTGGCACGGCCTCTTCCAGTGGGATGACGAGCGGATGAACGTCTCCTCGGCCTGGCGCCGCGCGAGGGGCGACGGCTCGATCGCGGTGGCGGTCCTCGACACCGGTGTCGAGGCGAACCACCATGAGCTCCGCGGAGTGGTCGACCGCACGCTCGGCGGCAACTTCATTCCCTGCGCGGACCTCCGGGCGCTGTTCGGGCTCGGGTTCATCGACCGCGCCGGCCTGCGCGACTGCCGCGACGGCGATTTCGAGGGCCACGGCACCTGGGTCGCGAGCCGGATCGCCGGCGCGCTGAACGGCTTCGCCTCCAACGGCGTCGCCCCCGGGGTGCGGATCGGCTCCTACAAGGTCCTCGCCGCCGGTCTCGGCGGCCTCTCGAGCTGGATCGTCTCCGGCCTCGTTGCCGCGTGCTCCGACCCGCGGATCGACATCGTGAACATGTCGATCGAGGGCTACATGGATCCGGACGACCCGTTCACGGCCGACGACTACCTGCTCTTCAGCGACGCGGTGAGCTACTGCCTGTCGAACGGCGTCGCGGTCTTCGGCGCGGCCGGCAACCAGCATGTGCGCGTCGACCGCGTCGCGACCACTATCGGCGGCCGGCAGCTCGACGGCGTGGGGCGCGTCTCGCTCGGCAGCGAGGGCATCGCGACGGTGTCGCCCGGCAGCGACTCGGTCGCCGACTACGACCTGCGCGGCTGGCTGGTCGTCCCCTCGGGCGTCCCCGGCGTGACGATGGTCTCGGCGACGGCCCGGGCGATCGGCTCGGCGCCTGCCTCGGTTCCGCTCCGCTGGCAGCAGCACGTCGGCGCCCCCGACCAGCTCGCGTACTACTCGAACTATGGCTCGCGGATCGACCTCGCCGCACCCGGCGGGGCGCGGCGCTACGAGATCCCGGCCTACGACGGGGGCGAGGGCGACGTCCTCGCCGGCGGCTGGGGCTCCTTCGGCGCGCTCGCCGCGAACGGCCTGATCTGCAACGACCCCTTCACAAGCTCGCTCTTCAACTCCGCGTGCTTCAGGGCCCGCGGCGCCGGCTTCGGCTGGCTCCAGGGAACGTCCATGGCGACGCCGAACGTGGCCGGAGTGGCGGCGCTCACGCTCTCCGCACGCCACGACCTCGTCGGCCGGCCCGGCGCGCTCATGCGCCGGCTCGTCGACACGGCCAAGCACTCCCCCGTGAACTACATGGGACCGAACGCCGCAGCGAACACGGCGCCCGCGCTCGACGGCACACCGTGCGCCACCGGCTTCTGCCACGTCGACCAGGGTCACCCGATCGGGTTTGCGGATGCGTACGGCGCGGGACTAGTCGATGCGGGCGCCGCGGTGGGCACGTAGCTCGCTTGACAGCCTGATCTACGAGCGCATATAAGGCACCCTTCAGCACCCGCGGGGGTGGCTGTGATGGAGCGAGGGGTCGCTCCCGCGCGCAAGTAGTCGTCAACGCAACAGGGGGAGAGTGATGACACGAACGCGCACGACGGTCCTGTCGGGGACGTTGTTCATCCTGGCAGCGGCCGTCGCCTTGACGCTCGTATTCCTCACCGGGCGTTCGTCCGGCGGGAACGATGTCCTGAGGCTCGGCGCCGGAAGCGCCGGCCTCCTCAACAAGGAATCGACGGCGGGCGAAGGCCCCGCCTCCGGGTACGAGGCGTACCGCTCAGCGTCGCGCACGTATCCGGCCAACACCATCGCGCCGCAGATCGTCGCGCGGGCGAAGTCGACCTTCCTGCGCCTCGCGAAGCGCGACGCGCGCCTGCGGAAGTCCCTGCGCGCCCATCAGGGCCGCGGCTTCCAGGGGGACAGCAGCAAGTGGCGCTTCTACGGCCCGCGCAAGTACGCGGTCGAGCCCGGCGTGCTCGCCTTCAGCGGGGCTACCAACGTGACGGCGAGCCGTACGGTCGCGCTCGTCGCCGACCCCGACTGCTCGGCGCGCAAGTGCCGCATCTGGGCCGGCACCTCGGGTGGCGGCGTCTGGCGGACGGACAACGTCCTCGCGCCGGATCCGGTGTGGAAGCAGGTCGCTCCCGAGGAGCTCGCGCAGAACTCGGTCGGCCAGCTCGTGTTGGACCCGGGCGACCGCAAGCACGACACGCTCATCCTCGGCACCGGCGAGGGCAACCGCTGCTCCTCCGGCTGCGAAGCGGGCGTCGGCCTCTATAAGTCGAGGGACGGGGGCAACCATTGGACGAAGCTCCCGGGCCGCTGCGTCAGCAACGCGACCTACACCTGTGTGACGCCGGGCAAGGATGCGTTCCTCGGCCGCGGCATCAACGGGATCGTGATCGACCCGCGTGACAGCAGGCACATGATCGTCGGCTCCGCGCTTGCCGTCCGCGGTCTCTCGCACACGATCGGCAACGGCGGGACGACGCGGCTCGAGCCCGGTGCGAACCAGCCCGGCCTCTACGAATCGTTCAACGGCGGCGAGACCTTCACCGAGGTCTGGAACGGCAACATCCCGAACGGCTTCGGCGTCACCGACGTCGGCCTCGACCCGCGGAACCCGGACGTCGTCTACGCCTCGGCGTTCGACGCCGGCGCGTGGCGGCGCGACGCCGGAGCGGCGCCCACCGCCTTCCAGCAGGTCTTCGCGCCGCAGTTCAACCAGGGCGCGGGGATCGACCGGACGATGTTCGCGCTGACCGCGAAGAGCGATCACACGCGCATCTACCTGACCGACGGAACCGCCAACGGGAACGGTCCCTCCGACCCGCTCGCGTCGAACTTCTGGCGAACGGACGTCGGGGACCAGCCGGCGGCCACGCTGCTGGCCTCGCAGGGACCCGGCGCGTCGGAGCCCAACCCGGCGAACGTCTTCCCCGCCACTTACACGGGCTGGAAGCTGCTGACGTCGAAGTTGACGACGAGCCCGTTCTACGCGACGGACGACTTCTGCTGGGCGCAGTGCTGGTACGACGAGGACGTCTACTCGCCGGCCGGCCTGCCGGACACCGTGTACGTGATCGGCGCCTTCCAGTACGGCGAGCTGCCGTGCAACACGAAGGGCGTCGGCTGCGGTGACGGCCGTTCCAACGGGCGCGCGATCCTCTACTCGCACACCGCCGGGGATCCGGACGGCACGCGGGCAGATCGACGCACGTTCACCGATCTGACGAACGACGCGCGCGACACGCCGGCACCGTGGTGTGCGTTCGCGCCGTACTTCGACAACGGCTGTCTCCGGGCTCCGAACGGGATCCACCCGGACCAGCACGAGATCATCGTGAACCCGGGGAACCGGACGCAGGTGATCGAGTCGAATGACGGCGGCGTCATCCGGACGAGCGGCGCGTTCGCCGACATCTCGTCGCAGTGCGACGATCCGGGTCGACCCGATCCCGCCACCGGCGAGTACGCGACGTGCAAGCGACTGCTCTCGCGGGTGCCGACGGCGCTCGATCACATCGACAACCGGCTGAGCAGCACGCTGCAGTTCATCAACGTCGCCATCAACCCCATGCTCTCGTGCGAGGTGATGGGCGGCACCCAGGACAACGGGACGTGGTCGAACAACAACGGCTGCAGCCGTGACGTGTTCAACCAGGTCATCTACGGCGACGGCGGCAACGCCGTGTACGACGCGACGGAGCCGACGTGGCGTGCGAACGAGTTCACGGGTGGCTTCGGCGATTCGAACTTCCGCAACGGCGACCCGGAGCGCTGGGTGATTGCCACCGCTCCGCTTGTCCGCAGCGGCGAGCCGTTCGCGTTCTACTGGCCGCAGACCGGCGATCCGAACCCGCAGCCGGGCACGCACCCGATCTACAACGGCGGCGCGCACGTCTGGCGCAGCTGGGCATTCGGCGCCGGCACGGCGGGAGCGGTGCCGCAGGACACGACGCCGAACATCGCCTTCTACGAGGCGAACTGTCCGGAGTTCGTGACCCCGGGGAACAAGCTGGGCTGCGGCGACTACCAGCCGCTCGGAGCTCCCGGCCTGGACACCGCCGGCGACCTGACGGGTGCCTTCTACGGTGCCGACCGCACCGGCGGCTCGATGTCGTTCATGGCCCGCTCAGGCGCAGACCACGGGACGATGTGGGCAGCCACCTCGGCCGGCCGCATCTTCGTCTCGCACAACGTCAACGCGAGCGATCCGGCGACCGTGACCTGGCACCGGATCGACAACGCAACCTCGCCGACGCGGTTCCCGAGCGGGATCTACGTCGACCCGGCGGATGCCGGTCACGCGTGGGTGACGTACTCCGGCTACAACGCCGCGACGCCGACCACGCCTGGCCACGTCTTCGAGGTCAGCGAGAACGGCGCGGCGCCGGGCTCGGGCACCTTCACGAACCTGAACGTGGAGAGCGGCACGAGCGCGTACCCGACGCCGTTCGACGACGGTGACCTGCCGGTCTCCGACGTCGTCCGCGACGACGCGACGCACACGCTCTACGTCGCGACGGACTTCGGCGTCCTGCGCGGTTCGCACGACGGTCACGACGGCTGGCACACGACGCTGGGCATGCCTCGCTACGAGGTCATGCACCTCGAGATCCAGCCCTCGAACCGCGTGCCGACCTGCATGGGCGGCGGTCACTGCGCACGCGTGCTGTACGCAGCGACCCATTCGCAGGGCATCTGGCGGATGAAGCTGAACGGCAACGGCCACCACTAGAACCGCATCGCACCAAGCGACGAGGGCCGCCTCCGAGCGGCCCTCTCGCACTCTTGACACGCGCCGATAGACATTCGAGCAGCACCCCTTGCAGCATTCTGCGCCCATGGGGGCCACAGGACGCCGATCCGACGGCGAGCACCGACTGCGACACGAACGTCTCGCCGCCTCGAGCCGCCGCTTCGTGCGGGTTGCGAAGATCCAGGCGTTCAGCGCGGATCCGACGAAGGACTAGTCCGCCGCCTCAGGCACGTCTCGAGAGGGCCGGCGCGAGCCGGCCCTCTCACTATGTATCCGTGGGGTCGTCAGCGCGACGAGCGCCGGCGCGGCGCTAGTACACCACGGCGCCACGACCGGTCGCGGCCGCATGCCGCTGCTCGTCGGCGCGGTAGGAGCTCCGCACCAGCGGGCCCGAGAACACGGAGCCGAAGCCCAGCGCCTCGCCCTGCTCGCGGAACCAGCCGAACTCGTCCGGGTGCACCCAGCGGTCGATCGTCGCGTGCTTCGCACTCGGCTGGAGGTACTGCCCGATCGTGACGACGTCCACGCCGTGCGCCCGCAGGTCGCGCATCGTCTCCACGACCTCGTCGTTCGTCTCCCCGAGACCCACGATGATCCCCGACTTCGTCAGCACGGGGTAGTCGGCGAGCTCCTTCGCGCGCCGGAGCAGCCAGAGCGCCTTGTCGTAGCTCGCTTTCGCGCCGCGCATGCGCGCGTGCAGCCGACGGGCGGTCTCGATGTTGTGGTTGAACACGTCCGGCCGCTCGGCGAGGACGGTACGCAGCGCCTCCTCCTCAACGTCCAGGAAGTCGGGCGTGAGCACCTCGATCGTCGCCTCGGGGACCTTGTGCTTGAGCGCGCGGATCGTGGCGGCGTAATGGCCGGCGCCGCGGTCGGGCACGTCGTCGCGGTCGACCGAGGTCACGACCACGTGCTTGAGGTTCATCTTCGCGGCCGTTGCGGCGAGCCGCAGCGGCTCGAGGGGATCGGGCGGCGAGTCGGGCCGGCCCGAGTGCACGTAGCAGTAGCGGCACGCGCGCGTGCACGTGTCGCCGAGGATCTGGAAGGTCGCCGTCCCGCGGCCCCAGCACTCCGCGATGTTCGGGCAGCGCGCCTCCTCGCAAATCGTGTTCAGCGAGGCGCCGTGGATCAGCTTCCTGACGTCGAAGTAGGCCGAGTCCGCGCTCGGCGCGCGCACCTTCATCCACTCGGGCCGGCGGGGCCGCTCGGCGACGGGGAGCGACTTCTCCATCTCGTCACAGTCTAGTAACCGGACTGGCTCGTCCGTTTGTGGTACGGTAAACGGACTATGTCGTCCGGTTCTATAAGGAGCGCGATTTGAGCAGCCGTGAGAGCAACAAGTGGATCGTCCTCGTCCTGGTCTGCCTCGCGCAGTTCATGGTGGTCCTGGACGCGACGATCGTGAACGTCGCCCTGCCCTCGATCCAGACCGACCTCGGGCTCAGCGAGGCCAACCTGCAGTGGATCGTCAACGCGTACGCGCTCGTCTTCGGCGGCTTCCTGCTGCTGGGCGGACGCGCCGGCGACCTGATCGGGCGCAAGCGCCTCTTCCTCGCCGGTCTCGTCGTTTTCACTCTTGCCTCGCTGCTCAACGGTTTGGCGGTGAACGAGGGGATGCTGATCGGCTCGCGAGCCCTCCAGGGCCTCGGCGCCGCGTTCATCTCTCCCGCCGCGCTTTCGATCATCTCCACCACCTTCGAGGAAGGCGCGGAGCGGGCGCGGGCGCTCGGCGTCTGGGCCGCGATCGCGATCGGCGGCGCGGCGATGGGGCTCATCCTCGGCGGCATCCTCACGCAGATCTTCTCGTGGCCGTGGATCTTCTTCGTGAACGTGCCGGTCGGCGTGGTTGCGTTCCTCCTCTCGCTGCGGCTGGTTCCGGAGTCGCGGGAGGAGCAGGCGCATCGATCGTTCGACGTCGGTGGCGCGGTCAGCGTCACGGGCGGGCTGATGGCGCTCGTCTACGCGATCGTCAAGGCCGAGACCGACGGCTGGGGCTCGAGGACGACGGTCGGCTTCTTCGTGATCTCGGCGGTGCTGCTGGCCTCGTTCGTCGTGATCGAGCTGCGCTCGAAGGCGCCGCTCGTGCGGCTGTCGATCTTCCGCGTCCGCTCGCTCCTGACCGCGAACGTCGTGATGCTGCTGGTTGCTTCCGGGATGTTCTCGATGTTCTTCTTCAACACGCTCTACATCCAGCGTGTCCTCGGCTACGGGCCGCTCGAGGCAGGTCTCGCCTTCCTGCCCTTCACGGCCGGGGTGATGCTCTCTGCCGGGCTCGCGTCGCAGTTCGCACCGCGAGTCGGCGTCCGGCCGGTGGCGGCGCTCGGGATGATCGTGACCGCGGTCGGGATGCTCCTGCTCGTGCGGTTGCCCGTGGACGGTGCGTATCTCTCCGACGTGCTGCCCGCGCTCCTCGTAACGTCGCTCGGGATGGGGGCAGTGTTCATGCCGCTCACGCTGATCGCGACCACCGGGCTCGAGGACGCCGACCAGGGACTGGCGTCAGGGCTCTTCAACACCTCGCAGCAGATCGGCGGCGCGCTCGGCCTGGCGATCCTCTCCACCCTCGCGGCCGGCAAGACAGCGGACGCCGGGGGAGCGAGCGATCCTGCTGCGCTTGTCACAGGTTTCCACTGGGCCTTTGCGGGCGGCGCTGCGTTCGTCGTCGGCGGGCTCGTGACGATGCTCGTGCTCCTGCGGCGCCAGCACGTCGCGCGGATCGAGGCCGAGGCCGTGGCGGCGCCCGTCCCCGCGACATGACCACCCAGCTCAGGGCGGACGCGCAGCGGAACCTCGAGCGCGTTCTGGACGCAGCGGCCGCGCTCTTCGCCGAGCGCGGCTGCGATGTCAGCGTCGACGAGATCGCGCTGCGGGCGGGCGTCGGTCACGCGACCGTCTACCGCAGGTTCCCGACGAAGGACGCGCTGATCGCGGCGGTGGTCTCGAAGCAGATCCGCGAGCTGGTCGCGTTCGTCCAGGAGGCACTCGAAGAGCCGGATGCGGGCGAGGCCTTCCGTGCGTTCGTCTGGCACGCCGGCGAGCTGCACGCCCGCGACCGCGCGCTGTACGAGGGCTTCTCACGCTGCGTGGACATGCGCGAGGTCGCCGAGGCGAAGGCGGAGCTCAACGGTCTGGTCGAGCAGCTGATCGAGCGTGCCCAGCAGGATGGCGCGCTTCGGCCCGACATCGCCGCTGACGACGTCTCGACGCTCGTCGGGGCGGCGATCCGGGGGGCGTTCGACTCGCCGGAGCCGGATCTCTGGCGGCGCTACGTCGCGGTCGTCCTGGACGGCCTCCGGCCGCCCTCCTAGGTGCCCTTCCAGGGATCGAGGTAGACGTCGTCGAGCTGGTAGGCCGCGCCCGTTCCGACCGGGGTGAAGCGGAAGGCGCCCGCGCGCGTGCCGAGCAGGCTTGTGACGTTGCAGAGCGCGAGCTGGAGCCGCGGTGACGGCGCCCAGGTTCCGGTACCGGAGACGGTCCCGCCGTCGAGCACCGTGAGCAGTCCCCCGAGGAGGCTCGGCACGACCACCTGCACGCGCAACGCGCCTGTCCGCGAGCCGACGTTGCGCGCCAGCAGGCGCAGGTGCCAGTCGCCGAGGGCGAAGCAGACCGTGCCGCTGTAGGCGGAGCTGCCGGTGGGCAGGAGCAGCGAGTGCGTGTCGCGGCGGTCGCCGCTGATGTAGAAGGGCTCGTTCCCGGAGACGACCTTCGCGCCGCCGGCGAGCGTCCACCCGGCGCTGCCGTTCTCGAAGCCGCCGTTGAAGAGGCTCGCGTAGTACGCCGAGTCGCCCCACGCTGCGAACGCCTTCGTCGCGTACGGGTCGCAGTAGGACGCCGAGCCGGTGCCGATCAGCCCCGCCGTCGCCGTCGTCGAGAACGCGAGCGCCGCCACGATCGCGACGCCGATCAGAGCCCACCACTTCCTTGCCACAGCTGCCGCCACGCTTTTCTCCTCCTCCGCCGCTGAAGTGGACTCACTTTCGTCGGCGGGAGCTCGGCTGCATCACCCGGAAGGGTGCTTCGCGGGCCGTGTGATCCCTCGTTCGAGGGAACCGCGTCGTCCGGGCGCGTCAAGCGGGGGGCGGCGGCGGACGATGTCTCTCCCGATGTCGACTGCGGCTACCACGACGACTCCTCGCTCGGTTCTGCTCGATCCCGAGGAGCAGCGCGTGATCGAGGAGCGGCGCGCGCGGCGGCTCCAGCGCCTCGCCCGCCGCGAGCTGTGGTCGTTCGCCGTCTTCGCCGCCGGCTTCGTGGCGGCTGCTGTCGCGCTCGCGCTGCTCGTCCCGTCGGACCGGCACCCGGGCGCCGTGGCCGTGATCCTGCTCGTCGCCGCTTACGCGGCGGCTTTCCGGCTCGACTTCGAGATCGGCACAGGCTCCGCCGTCCCCACCGAGCTGATCCTCGTGCCGATGCTCTTCGTGCTGCCGGTCGGCCTGGTGCCGATCGCGGTCGCGGCCGGCGTCGTGCTCGGGAGCCTCGACGAGCACGTGCGCGGCTCGCTCAGCCTCGGCCGCGTTGGGATGCGGGTCGTCTTCGCGTGGTACGCGGTCGGGCCCGCCCTCGTGCTCGGCCTGGCGGGCGAGCCCGCGCCACGGCTGTCGGACTGGCCCCTCTACGTGGTCGCGCTGCTGTCGCAGTTCGCGCTGGACACCACCTGCGCCGCCGGACGCGAGTGGCTCGCGCTCGGCGTGCGGCCGAGCGTGCAGCTGCGCGCGATGGTCTGGGTCTACGCGATCGACGCGGGCCTGGCGCCGATCGGGCTGGCCGTTGCGTTCGCGACCGAGTCCTCGCCCTACGGCGTCGTGCTCGCGCTGCCGCTCGTCGCGCTGCTCTCCGTGTTCGCGCGCGAGCGGCGGGTGCGAATCGACCACGAGCTCGAGCTCCGCGACGCGTACCGCGGCACCGCGTTCCTGCTCGGGGACGTGGTCGAGGCCGACGACGAGTACACGGGCATCCACAGCCGCGACGTGGTCGAGTTGACGCTGAAGGTCGCCGACGAGCTCGGCCTGTCCGCGCGCGAGCGGCGCGACGCCGAGTTCGCGGCCCTCCTGCACGACGTCGGCAAGGTGCGCGTGCCGAACGCGATCATCAACAAGCCGGGGCCGCTGACGTCCGAGGAGCGCGCGGTGATGGAGCGTCACACGATCGAGGGCGAACGCCTGCTGCTGCGGGTCGGGGGCCTGCTCGGGGAGATCGGCCGCGTCGTCCGCTCCTGCCACGAGCGCTGGGACGGCAAGGGCTACCCGGACGGGCTCGCCACCGAGCGGATCCCGCTGTTGGCCCGGATCGTCTCTTGCTGCGACGCCTACAACGCGATGACCAGCGACCGCTCGTACCGGAAGGCGCTGCCGCAGGACGTCGCGGTCGCCGAGCTGCGCGGCGGGCGCGGGACGCAGTTCGACCCGCGGGTCGTCGACGCGCTGATCGCCGCCCTCAGCCGGTAGCCGTGTTGCCGAAGATCGAGCTCTCGAGGACGTAGACGAGTGCGATCGCCATGAACAGCACGACGCTCGCCGTCGGGCTGGCGAACGCGATCAGGGTCGCCGCCAGGTAGATCCACGGGCCGGGCAGGTAGCTGCGCGAGATCCCGCTCACTACGGCCGGGTTGGCGTCGCGTCGGAGCAGGCGCCCGCCGAGGCTCGCGTAGAACCAGGTGACGCTGAACATGATCGCCGTCGCGACCATCGTGAAGCCGTACGCCAGGGCGGCGTCGCGCGCGCCCTCGGCGCGGATGTGCTCCGCCACCAGTCGGGTCGGGAACGGGACGAACGCGATGCAGAGCAACAGCCCGATCGTCGCGAACAGGAACCGGCGGTCGGCGCGGCCTACCTGCGTCATGAGCGTGTGGTGGTTGATCCACATGATCCCGATCGTGACGAAGCTGACGGCGTAGGCGAGGTAGGACGGCCAGATGTGGGCCAGCTGCGCACCGAGGTCGGGGAGGTCGTCGGAAACCTGCGCGTCGACGTTCAGGATCAGCAGCGTCGCCGCGATCGCGAAGACGCCGTCGGCGAAGGTCTCGAGCCGAGCCGTGCCCACCCCGGCGAGTCTACGGCGGCAGCCAGCGGTCGCCGCCGCAGAGGAGCGGACACGTCCGGGGACTGTCCCCGGGCATGGCCGGATCGGCCGCGGCGTTCGTCGCGAAGGTGTGACGACTTGTCCACGGGCGGTGCCGTTCTGTTCGCTGGTTGCGAGGATTGGCGCCGGGCGGGTGCTGCGCCGGTCGCGGAGGCGCCTACGCGGCGCCGGCCACGCCGGCCTGGACCCGGTGCAGCGCCGGCAGGTCGGGCGGCGGCTCGGCGAGGTCGAGCCCGAAGACGTCGGCCAGCGCGGCAACCGCGTGCGGCCGCACCTCGTCCACGGCCACGGGCCGCCCGAGCTCGCGCGCGATCGTCGTGAACGACGCGTCCTCGATTCCGCACGCCGTGATCCACTGCGTGAACGGCGCGGGATTGAGGTCGACGTTCAACGCGTAGCCGTGAGTCGTGACCCATTTCGAGATGTGGATCCCGATCGACGCGATCTTCCTGGGAGGCGCGTCAAGCCAGATCCCCGTGAGCCCTTCGATTCGAGTCGCCTCCACGCCGAGCGGGGCGAGCGTGCGGATCAGCGCCTCCTCGAGGTCGCGGCAATAGCGCTTCACGTCCTGCCCGTGCCGCGTCAGGTCGAAGATCGGGTAGCAGACGAGCTGGCCCGGCCCGTGGTAGGTCGACTTGCCGCCGCGGTCGGTCTCGACGATCTCGACCTCCGCCGCCTCAGGCACGTGGAGCTCGCCCTCGCCGGTGCGCCGGCCGAGCGTGATCACCGGCGTGTGCTCGAGCAGCAGCACCGTGTCCGGAAGCTCGCCCGCGGCAACCCCGGCGGCGACCGAGCGCTGCAGCTCCCATGCCTTCTCGTAGGGCACGGGCTCGGGGAGGTGCACGACGTGCCCGGCGCGGCTCACGCGCGGAGCGTAGCGGCCTGCGCGGCCGCCAGGACGGCCAGCACCGCGACCGTCACGCCGGCGACTGGCACCCACCCGTCGACGAGGCCACCGCGACGCTGATGGTCGCGGTCGTTCGCGGCCTGCTGCTCGACCGCCTGGCCACCGGCGACCGCGACCGCACCGACGCGGCACTCCGACGTTTCACCGAGCTTGAGGGCTGATGAGAGAGGCCAGCTTCGCTGCCTCGTTTGACTTGTGGTGCCTAACGAGGGGTACACGGGGGAAAGCCGGGTTCCCCCGTGAAGTCGACGTCAGTACGACGACTCCTCCCAGGTCTCGAGCCGTTCGCGCAGGTCGCGCAGGAAACGCCCTGCGAGCGCGCCGTCCACCAACCGGTGGTCGTACGTGAGCGTCAGGTTCATGATCGGACGGATCGCGATCACGTCCTCGCCGCGCGAGTCCTGGATCACCCACGCCCGCTTGACGACGGCGTAGGTGCCAAGAATCGCGGCCTGCGGCTGGCTGATCACGGGCGTGCCGTGGAAGGTGCCGTAGCCGCCTGGGTTCGTGATGGTGAACGTCCCGCCCTGGACGTCGTCCGGCATCAGCTTCTTGTCGCGGGCGCGTGCCGCGATCTCGGCGATCCCACGCGCCATCCCGAGCAGGTTGAGGCCTTCGGCGTTCTTGACGACAGGGACGATCAGGCCCTTGCCGTCCGCGAGCTCAACCGCGAAGCCGAGGTTGACGTAGTTGCGGGTCACGATCTGGTCGCCGCGGAGCTCGCCATTGATCCACGGGTAGTCGCGCAGCGTCTCCACCGTCGCGCGCGCGATGAAGGCGAGGTACGTCGGGTTCACGCCGTAGGAGGCCTGGTACTCGTTCTTCAGCTTCTTCCGGATCGCGACCACGTTCGACATGTCGACCTCGATCGCGCTCGTGACGTGCGCCGAGGTGTCGAGCGAGCGGCGCATGTGCTCCATCACGCCACGCCGCATCGCCGTCATCGGCTCGGCCACCTCTCCCGTCTGCAGGGGCGCGGCCGGTGCCGGTGCCGGCTTCGCGGCGGGCGGCTGGGCTGCGGCGGGAGCGGCTGCGGGCGCAGGAGGAGCCGGGGCCGCGGTTGCAGGCGCCGCCGGTGCGGGAGCGGCCGCAGCCGGGGCTCCCGACTCGATGAACGCGAGGATGTCCTTCTTCGTGACCCGGCCGCCGGTGCCGGTGCCCGGGACCGTGCTCGGGTCGACGCCGTGCTCCGACGCGATCCGCGCGACGACGGGCGAGACGAACGTGCGGCCATTGCTGCCCGGGGCTCCTTCGGCGGCCGGTGCCTGTGGCGCAGGCGCCTCTGAAGCAGGCGTGATTGCGGCGGGTGCCGCCGGCGTCTCCTCGACGAGCGCTTCCTCGA
The DNA here is from genome assembly GCA_045806105.1 of Gaiellaceae bacterium. GTDB lineage: Bacteria > Actinomycetota > Thermoleophilia > Gaiellales > Gaiellaceae > AC-32. The sequence continues at coordinate 20,673 of JBJMJY010000086.1, forward strand.
CCGCGGCCGGGGGCTCGGGCGCAGCCTCGACCGGAGCTGCAGCCGCGGGCGCGGCCACCGCCGAGCCTGCGGGCGCGATCACCGCCAGAACCGTGCCGACCTCGACCGTCTCGCCCTCGGCGACGCGGATCTCGCTGACGACGCCCTCGCCCGGACTCGGAACCTCCGTGTCGACCTTGTCGGTCGAGATCTCCAGAAGCGGCTCGTCCCGGGCGATCGCCTCGCCCGGCTGCTTCAGCCACTTCGTGATCGTTCCCTCCGAGACCGAGACACCCATCTGCGGCATCACCACCTCGATCTGCGTTTCCGTTGCCACGGTTCTCCCTTTCGTAGGGGCGAGGCGTGCCTCGCCCGTCAACCTCTGAACGTCGTCAATACGCGGCGAGCTCGCGGAGCCCCGCGATCACATCGTCGACCTGGGGGATGTACGCCTTCTCGAGCGGTGGTGAGAACGGTACCGGGGCGTCCGGTGCCGCGATCCGCTTCAGCGGCCCGTCGAGGTCCTCGAACGCCTCCTCGGCGATCGTCGCCGCGATCTCGCCGCCGAAGCCGCCGGTGTGCGTGTCCTCGTGCAGTACGAGTGCCTTCGAGGTCTTCGCGACGCTCTCCAGCACCGCCTGCTTGTCCCACGGGACGAGCGTGCGCAGGTCGAGGATCTCGACCGAGATCCCGTCGCCCTCGAGCTGCTGAGCGGCCTCGTCGGCAGTGTGCACCATGGCGCCCCAGGTGATCACCGACACATCGTCGCCTTCGCGGTGGACGCGGGCCTTGCCGAACGGCGTCGTGTAGCGCTCGTCGGGTACCTCGGCCTTGAGCCG
>JBJMJY010000087.1:0-18921 GCA_045806105.1 Gaiellaceae bacterium
TGCCGCGGAAGAACCTGATCGGCAAGGTGTTCGCCACGTACTGGCCGCCGAACCGCATCTCGCTGCACTGAGGAACCCGCTCGACAGGCTGGCGGCGCGGCTGCCGAGGGCGTGGCGGATCGCGATCGACTGGGTGGTCACGATCGCGGCCGCGATCGGGATCGTGCTGGCGGTCAAGACCTGGGTGGTGAACCCGTACCGGATCCCGTCGAGCTCGATGGAGCCGACGCTCCACTGCGCCCATTCGCAGGCGGGCGACGGCTGCGAAGCGAGCTACTCGGACCGCGTGCTCGCGAACCGCTTCATCTACCGCTTCCGCGACCCACATCGGGGCGAGATTGTCGTCTTCGAGACGCCGAAGGCGGCACAAAAGGAGTGCGGCGCCGGCGGCACCTTCGTGAAGCGGCTGATCGGCCTTCCCGGCGAGGTCGTCCACGAGGACGTGAAGGGTTTCATCTGGGTCGACCACAAGAAGCTGGACGAGCCGTACATCTCGGCGAAGCGGCGGGACGAAGACGTGACTAACCGCGAGGAGACGTGGCACGTGCCGAAGGGCGAGTACTTCTTCATGGGCGACAACCGCGGCCAGTCGTGCGACTCCCGCCGTTGGGGCGCCGTGCCGCACAAGGACCTGATCGGGCCGGTCTTCGCGACCTACTGGCCACCAAAACGGGTCTCCCTTCGCTAGCATTTCGCCTCGGCCCGCCGGGCCTCTTTCTATGAGCAAAGTGATCGAGAGCATCGAGCAGCGACAGCTGCGGACGAACCTGCCGCCGTTCAAGGCCGGCGACACCGTCCGCGTGCACTTCCAGGTGATCGAGGGCCAGCGCCGCCGCGTGCAGGTCTTCGAGGGAATCGTGCTCAAGAGGCAGGGCGCCGGCGTGCGAGAGACGTTTACCGTCCGCAAGCAGTCGTTCGGCGTCGGAGTGGAGCGCACGTTCCCCGTGCACTCGCCCAAGATCGAGCGGATCGAGGTGACCGCGATCGGCGACGTCAACCGCGCGAAGCTCTACTACCTGCGCGGCAAGGTCGGCAAGCGGGCGCGCGTGCGCGCGAAGCGCGGGGTGGCGCTGCCGGAGTCCGAGCTCCTCGTGGGCGCGATGCCGCCCGAGGGCGAGCCGGTCGACGAGGAGCTCGTCGCGGAGGCCGCCGAAGCTGAGACCGAGGCTGTGGAGGCACCGCCGGAGGAAGCTCCCGAGGCGCCCGAAGAGGAGCCCCCCGCTGAGGAGCCTGCCGAAGAGCCGCCTGCGGAAGAGCCTGAGCCCGTGGCCGAGGAGCCCGGCCCCCAGCCGGAGTCTGCGGTCGCGCCGGAGCCGGAGCCGGAAGCGGCCCAAGAAGCCGAGGCCGAGCGGGCCGGCTAGCAGCACGGCGACGCGCAACCTCTCAGAGGTTTCCTCGCGCTGGGCGCCGTGACCGTGACGAGAGCGTGACATTTCCGGGTGCCGGCTGCGGGCGGCGCTATGCTCGCGCCCGTGGCTCGTCGCACCGGCCGGAAGCTCCTCCAGTTCGACCGCAGGCTCGGCGCGCGCTTCGTCGCGGGGGCCGACGAAGCGGGCCGCGGGCCGCTTGCGGGGCCGCTGCTCGTCGCGGGGGTGCTGCTCGACTACGCGAAGCTGCGGGACCACAAGGTTCGCCCCCTCGCCTGCCTGAACGACTCGAAGCAGTGCAGCGAGTCCGAGCGCGAGGAGCTCTACCGCGCCGTGCTCGGCTGTGCGGAGCGCGTCGTCGTGCGGGCGGTGCCCGCGACGCAGATCGACCGCGTCGGCCTGCATCGCTCGAACCTCGCAGGGCTGCGCGCTGTCCTGTCGGAGCTCTCGCCGCCGGCGGAGGTCTGTCTCGTCGACGGCTTCCGGCTCGGACCGCTCGCGCCCGAGCACCGAGCGGTCGTCGACGGCGACGAGAAGAGCGCGGCGATCGCGGCGGCTTCGATCGTGGCGAAGGTGACGCGCGACCGGATGATGCGGCGGATCGACGCGCTCTATCCCGCCTACGGCTTCCGCTCGCACGTCGGCTACATCACGCCTGGCCATTCCGCCGTCGTGCGCGAGCGCGGCCCGAGTGAGATCCACCGGCGCTCCTTCAACGCGCTCTGTTACGCCAAGGCATCGCTTGCGATGCCGTCAGCAGGACGCGCGGGCTTCACTCGTGCGTCCGTCTGAGCTCGCCAACTGGAGCCCTGATGGGAGCGAGATTCGCTCTGAGCACCTCGGGCTCTGCTCCGCCTAGCACCTCGGCCGCCGGCCGGGCCGCCGAGCGCCGGGCGCTGTGGCACTACCGGCTGCGGGGGTACCGCGTCCTCGACCGCAACGTCTGGACGGGCGGCAACGAGCTCGACCTCGTCGTCCGCCGCGGCCGCAGGCTCGCGTTCGTCGAGGTGAAGGCGAAGGGCGGCCTGGGCCGCGGAGACCCGCTCGAGATGGTCACCGCCGAGAAGCAGCGCCGCCTGCGCAGGGCCGCGGAGGCGTGGCTCGCGGCGCATCCGGACGCGGTCTCGCTCGAGGCGCGGTTCGACGTCGTCGCGGTCCGAGGGCGCCGTGTCGCCCGAGTCGCGAACGCGTTCTGATCAGGCGGGCGCGCCTGCGACCCAGGCCTCCAGGGCCTGGTCGCGCCCGCGCAGCTCGAGCGTCCGCCGCTCGAGCCCCGACGTGTCGAGCCCGGCGGCGGCCGCTGCGTCGGCGCTGATCAGCAGCTCGCCGGCTCCGGCGAGGCCGGTGAGCCGCGAGGCCGCGTTCACCGTGTCACCCAGCGCCGTGAAGTCGCGGGCGTCGCCTTCGCCGACGCTTCCGACGAAGGAGGTGCCGGTGTGGACACCGGCGCCGACCGGGAGCCATGGCTCGGGGCCGTTGCTGCCGGTCTGCTCGAGCAGGCTCCGCGCGGCCGCGATCGCGGCTGCGGCGTGGCCCGGCCCGGCGAAGCCCGGGATGAAGAGCGCGAGCACGCCGTCGCCGACGAACTTGTCCACGATCCCGTCGGCGTCGTCCACCACCTCCGCAGCGGCCCCGTAGAACCGCGCGAGGAGGCGCGAGAACTCCTCCGGCGGCATCTGCTCCGCGATCCCCGTCGACCCGCGGACGTCTGCGAAGAGCACCGTGATGTCGATCTCGGCCCCGCCGGGGTGCTTGTGCACGGCGCGGATGCACCACTTGCAAAGGCGGCGGTTGAGCGGCGACGGCCCGTACGCGATGACCCGCATCAGGACGCCGCCCGGCCCGCGGAAGGGGGCGTTGCAGAGCTTGCACCGCGGCGGGGAGGGCAGCGCCCCCCACATCCGGCGCATGCCGTGCAGGCGCGGGTAGTCGCCCAGCAGCATCTGGCGCCACATCTCCTCGACCGTCGGCTTCGCCATCGTCCCGGACCGTACATCGAGAGCGTTGGCCGCCGACACGAGGAGCGTCCGTCTCCCCGGCGAAGTGCAGGCCGTGGCCTCGACCCAGGACGCGCTCTACCGCCGCATCGACCTCGATCTCTCGTGGTCGGAGCGCGATCTCCCCGAGCGGGAGCGGACGAAGCACGTCCACCGGCTGCACCCGTACCTCGGCAAGTTCATCCCGCAGCTCGTGGAGGCGCTGCTGGACCGGCACGTGCCGGGCGGCGGCCGCGTCCTCGATCCGTTCGCCGGCTCGGGGACGACGCTCGTGCAGGCGCTCGAGTCCGGCTACGACGCCTGTGGCGCCGACGTCGCGCCGTTCAACTGCCTGTTGATGCGCGTAAAGACCCTCGAGTACAACCCGTTCGTGCTCGAGTCGGAGCTGCGTGACGCGCTGGCCCGCCTCGACCGCTTCCAGCTCGAGCGGCCGGGAGGGCCGCGCTCGAAGTTCGTGCGCGACTGGTACGCGCCGAAGGCGGCGGCGGAGCTCCTGTTCTTCCGCGGCCTCGTCGACGACTACGAGCACGCGGACGTGCTGCGCGTGGTGCTGGCGCGCGCGGCGCGGTCGGCGCGGCGGACGACGCACTTCGACCTCGACTTCCCGCGCACGCCCCAGCGGGGGCCGTACTGGTGTCACAAGCACCGCCGTGAGTGCCGGCCGGTGCGCGAGGCGCGGCGGTTTCTGCGGCGGTACGCGCTCGACACGCTGGCGCGGGTTCGGGAGCTCGCCCGCGTGCGCGGGCGCGGGCGCGAGGCGGTCGTCCTGCACGGTGATGCGCGCGAGCTCGACTTCGGCCGCGGCTTCGACGGCGTCGTCACCTCGCCGCCGTACCCAGGGCTGATCGACTATCACGAGCAGCATCGCTACGCCTACGAGCTGCTCGGGCTCGAGGAGTGCCGCGAGCTCGAGCTCGGCAAGGGGTCGTCGCGGGCCGCGCTGCGATCGTACGTGGACGGCGTGGCGGCGGTCTTCGAGAACGTCCGCCGCTCGCTGCGACCGGGCGCGCCGGTGGTGATCGTGATCAACGATCGGCGGGAGCTCTACCCGGAGATCCTGGAGCTCGCCGGGCTCCGGCTGGAGGAGCGCTACCGCCGGCACGTGAACCGGCGGACCGGCAGGCGGGCGGGGGAGTTCTTCGAGGACGTGCTCGTGGCGCGCGCTCCCGCGTAGAAGTCCCAATCTCGCCACAGCTCGGCCACAGACACGACACAGGTTCGTGCCTAGCGTGGCCACGTGCTCGCACGGACCGTCACCCACGCCCTCGTCGGGCTCGACGCGCGGCGCGTCGAGGTCGAGGCACACCTGCAGCTTGGCGTGCCGGCGTTCGCGATCGTCGGTCTCGCTGACCGCGCCTGCCAGGAGGCGAAGGAGCGGGTCCGTTCCGGCATCGCGTCGGCCGAGCTCGAGTGGCCGACGCGGCGGATCACGGTCAACCTCGCGCCGGCGGAGCTGCGGAAGGAGGGGTCCGGATTCGACCTCCCGATCGCGCTCGCGGTGCTCGCCGCCTCGCGCCAGGTCCCGCCGGAGGCGCTCGGTGGGCACGCCGCGGTCGGCGAGCTCGCGCTGGACGGGCGGCTGCGGCCGGTCGGCGGGGTGCTCGCGTCGGCGGAGGGCGCCCGGCAGGCAGGGCTGTCGTACCTGCTCTGCGCGGCGGAGTCGGCCGCGGAAGCCGCACTGGCCGGTATCGAGCCCGTTGCGGTGCATCACCTGGCGGAGGCGGTGGCCTACCTGCGGGGCCAATGGCAACCGCCTCCGCCGGACTCGCCGCCTTCGGCGAACGGGTCGGAGCCCGCCGTTCCGGATCTCGCCGACGTTCGCGGGCAGGAGCGCGCACGGCGGGCGCTGGAGCTCGCCGCGGCGGGCGGGCACAACCTGCTGCTCGGCGGGCCGCCGGGGACTGGAAAGACGATGCTTGCGCGGAGGCTGCCGGGGATCCTGCCGCGCCTGCCACCCGACGAGGCGCTCGAGGTCACGCGCATCCATTCGGTCGCCGGGCTGCTCCCGCCGGGTCGCCCGCTCCTGACGGTGCCGCCGTTCCGCGCGCCGCACCATACGGCGTCGGTGTCGGCGATCGTCGGCGGGGGTTCGTCGCCCCGGCCAGGGGAGGCGAGCCTCGCCCACCGCGGTGTGCTGTTCCTGGACGAGCTGGCGGAGTTCCCGCGCAACGCGCTCGAAGCCCTGCGCCAGCCGCTCGAGGACGGCGCGATCTCGATCGCCCGGGTAGGCGGCAGGATCGTCTTCCCGGCGCGATTTCAGCTGATCGCGACGATGAACCTCTGTCCGTGCGGCGCGCGCGGCGATCCGGCCGCCGAGTGCTCCTGCTCGGCGACGCGGCTCGCCGCCTATCGCGACAAGCTCTCCCGCGCGCTTCTCGACCGGTTCGACCTCGTCGTGACCGTCCCGCGTCCGCGCGCTCGGGAGCTGGACGGCGCGCCGGGGGAGCAGTCGGAGGCGGTGCGCGGCCGGGTGGCGGCCGCGCTGGAGCGGACGGGCGGCGAGCCGCTGCGGCGGACGAAGGCGGCGAACGAGCTGCTCTCGCGGGCGGTGGAGCGCCTGCCGCTCTCGGCGCGCGGTCGAGCGCGCGTCGCGCGCGTTGCACGGACCGCGGCGCTCCTCGCCGACGCCGAGGTCGTGGCGCCCGAGCACGTGGCCGAGGCACTGTCGTACCGCTCGCCGTCGGAACTGGGGACGCCGTGAGCGACCTCGCTCTCGCAGCGTTCGCGGCCGAGATCGGCGGCCACGTCGTCCAGGAACCGCGCGAGCGGCGATTCAGTGGCTTCGTGCGGTCGTTCGACGAAGGCGCGTACCGCGCGGCGCTCGCCCGCTCGAATCTGCGCTTCGTGGGCCGAGGGGAGCCCATATACCCGCCGCTGCTGCAGGAGCTGCACGACCCTCCCCCGGGGTTGTTCCTCGGGGGCGCCGGAGAGGCCGAGCTGCTGTGGCGGCCGGCCGTCGCCGTCGTGGGCGCGCGCGCGTGCTCGCCGTACGGGTCGCAGGTCGCGCGGCTGCTCGCCCGCGAGCTCGCCGCGGCGGGAGTGGTGGTGATCAGCGGGCTCGCACGAGGTGTGGACGGGGAGGCACATCGCGGCGCCCTCGAGGCCGGCGGGCTCACCGTTGCGGTGCTCGGCTGCGGCATCGACCGCTACTACCCGGCCGCGCACACGCAGCTCGCCGCGCGGATCTGCGAGCGCGGCCTCGTCGTCTCCGAGTACGCACCGGGCGTGGAGCCCGCGCCGTGGCGCTTCCCGGCTCGGAATCGCGTGATCGCCGGCCTTGCAGCAGCGACCGTCGTCGTCGAAGCACGCGAGCGGAGCGGCGCGCTGATCACCGCCGACTTCGCGCTCGAGACCGGGCGAGAGGTCTTCGCCGTCCCCGGCGAGATCACGTCCGCACTCTCGAGCGGCACGAACGCGCTGCTCTGCCTCGGCGCGACGCCGCTCACCTCGGCGCGCCACATCCTCGAATCGCTCGGCATCGAGGCGCCGGATGCGCCTCCTCTCGAGCTGGACGAGGACGCGACGCGGGTGCTCGAGGTGCTCGCCGAGGCAGCGGCGGGCGCGGACGACCTCGTTCGCGGGACCGGCCTCGACGCCGCCGCCGTCGCGACGGCGCTCGCGGAGCTGGAGCTCGCAGGCGCCGTCACCGAGGCGGAGGGCCTGTACAGGGGGGTGGTGCCGCAGGGCTAGGATCGCTTACGCGCCGCTTCAGCCGGACCGGCAGCTTGTGCTTTGCTGCCGACCCGGGAGAGCGCACCGAGCTGCAGGCCGAGCACGAGGCGCGGCGCGAGGACGGCTTCGCGGTCGAGTGGCGCGCCGACCCGCCGGAGCCGCTGGCCGGCCGCGTCCACGGCGCGATCTTGCACCCGCCGGACGGGTCGCTCCAGCCTGCGCTGGGTCCGGCTACTCGCGGCGCGTGCCCCCGAGGCCGGGGCGGAGATCCGCGAGCACGAGCGTTTGGAGTCGGTCGACGACCTCGACGCCGAGAACGTCGTGATCGCCACCGACGGCTACACGTAGGGCGGCTCCCCGAGATCGACGCCGCGATCAAACCAACGCGCGGACAGGTGATCGCGACCGAGCCGCTGGAGCGGCTCCTGTTCCCCTGCGCCCGCACTACGCCCGGCACGGCTACGACTACTGACAGCAGACGGCTGACCAGCGCTTCGTCGCCAACGGCTTCCGCGACAAGGCGCTCGACCACGAGTACACGGCAGCAGAGGCCACGACGCCGCTGATCCAGGAGCATCTGGGCCATTTCGCGATGGAGCTGCTCGGCGAGAAGCGGCGTGTCAGCCACCGCTGGGCAGGCAGCTTCGGCACCACCGAAAGCCGGCTCCCGCTGGTCGGGCGGGTACCCGGACACGAGAACGTCTGGGTCGAGGCGGGCTACTCGGGCCACGGCAAGGTGAGGCTCCTGGCGTGCAGCGAGCTGGTCGCGCGCGCCATCCTCGGCGAGCGCGCGCCCGAGCTCGAGCTCTTTGCTCCCGCCAGGTTGCTCGGACGCTAGCGCCGCTTCTTGGCCGGGACGCCGACGAACGAGTAGACGGCTCTTGTCCTTCGGCCCGCGAGCGCACCCGTCGCCGCGCGCGGCAACGTTACCGTGAGCCTCAGGTGCACCGCCCGGCCGGCTGCGAACCGGCGTACCTTCAGCCTCGTCCGCCCGGCCAGCGGTCGTCGCGAGAGGACGACGCGGCTTGTCCCCGGGCACGTGTAGAGCGCGCCGCGCCGCCGCCACCGGCGGGGGCAGCTCTTCAGCGCCACCTGGAGCCCGCGCGCACGGTCGCGGTCGAGCCGCGAGCTGCGGCGAATGCGCGCCGCGAAGTAGACCCTCGCGAAGCGTCCGTGACCGAGGATGCGCAGCTCGATCAGCCGTTCGACTCGATCGCCGGGCGCGAGCAGCAACGCCGGGGCGATCCGCGCGGGCTTCGCGACGAGTCGCAAGGACCGGTGGCCAGGCCCAGGGCGCGCCTTCCCCGGCGCGGCCGCGGTTCCGAGCGCCAGCATCGCTGCTGCGAGGGCCAGCGGCGGAACGACGGAGAGGACGCGCCGGAGGCTCATCTCAGTCGAGGTAGTAGTTCAGGTCGACCTGGACGAGCTCGATGCTCGCCTTCCGCGACCCCGAGTTCCGCATGTAGACCTTGAGCACGAGGCTGTTCGCGGCAGCCGCGGTGCTCAGCTCCGGGATCGACACCGTGTCCGTCACGTAGCTCGTCGTCGCGTTGCAGGAGACGGGCGTTCCCGAGCTTCCGTGGGTGCCGATGAGCGCCGCGCCGTTGTAGACCTCGACGTACCAGCACGTCGTGTCGCCGGCGGTGGCGGACTTGTAGGCGAACTGCAGCTGCGCACTGGAGATCGTCGCGCCGGCCGGTACCACCTGGTTCGGCGTGAACTTGACGTAGCGCGTCGCGTTGAAGGTGGTCGCGAAGTTGCCGACGGTCGTGTACGCGGTGGCGTCGGTGGCGACGAGCGGCCAGAGGACGACGGTCGACGCGGCGTTCGCCTCGTCGTCCCAGCGCTTCTCGAGCAGCGTCGCGGTGAAGTACGGCGTCGTGATGCTGACGCTCGCGAGGTCGATCTTGATCGGGCGGTTCGTGCTGTTGTTCGCGTAGACGCGGACGCGCAGGTCGTTGGCCACGTCGGTGCTCGTCACCTCGGTCGCGACCGGGACGGTCGCGGCGACGGTGGCGCCGCTGTTCGCGCACGCGAAAGGCGAGCCAGAGCTGCCGTGCGCGCCGAGCAGCGCGTTCGTGGACGCCCGACGGACCTCGACGTAGAAGCAGGCGTCGTCGTTCGAGCGGCTCGGTGTGAACGTGACGTTGAAGGTCGCGCTCGAGACGGCGATCCCCGCCGGGCGGCCGGCGCTGAAGTCGAAGTCGTCGAACCGCGTGGCGGAGAACGCTGTCGTCCAGCTCTTCGTCGTCGAGGTGACGCCGTCGGCGTACGAGAGCGCGTCCGAGCTGTTCGTCTCGGCGGCGCCGCCGGAGGCGTCGCGCACGTCCGACGGCCAGGCCGAACGGACGCCGGGGAAGATCCGCTTCGTCGTCACTCCTGCGCCGCCGCCGGACGCGAGCGAGGTGAAGCCGGCGAGCGCCGCGGACGTCGTCACGAACATCGCGGCAGCCGCTCCGAGGGCGACGCCCCACCGGGTCGGGCGGCGCAGGCCTCGGTCAGCCTGTCGGCGTTCGAACCGCATCGTGTCCCTCCGGTGCGCTCTCAGCGGGCCGGCGCCAGATCTGCAGGACGGCAAGCAGGGCGAGCAGGAGCGGGGCGAGGAAGACCGTCAGGTTGTGCACCACCGGGCTGCGCAGCCAGAAGACGATCCAGCCGAGCTTCGGCAGCACGGCGCGCACGCGCCACGCGGTCGTGCCGTGCAGGGTGGCGGTCCACGGATCCGGGGTCGCGTTCGCGTCGCCCTTCGTCCGCACGGACACTTGCCCGTGCCGCCGAGACACTGCGATTACGCGATGGGACTGGACGTGGTGGTCGCCGACCGGGATCCGGTAGCTGATCACCTGGCCGACGCGGACCGCGCTCACGGGCTCCGGCGTGACGACGACCATGTCGCCAGGCGAGAACGCCGGCTGCATGCTGCCCGAGAGGACGGTCACGGGCCGGTACCAGCCCGTCCGCGGAAGCAGGCCCAGCCCGACGAGCGCGGCGAGCGCGAGGACCAGCGCGAGTTGCGCCGCCCCGGCGACGACGCGTCGAGGGACGCGGAGGAGCGCCACCGGAGTGGCGCTCCTCTCGCTGGAGATCCCAGCGGGCACGAGCGTGCGCTACTTGTCGGTCGCGGCGCGCTGCGTGCCGGTGAACGCGTAGCTGATCGTCGACGACTGGTTCTGCAGCGTGTTCGGGGCGCCGCTCGGCAGCGTCAGCGTCACACGCAGGTGATCGGTCGCGCCGGCGGTCGTCGCGCCGAGGTTCGACAACGACAGGTTGCTGCCGGTCACGGCACGGGAGGCGAGCACAGACGAGGTCGTGCCACCGCACGTGTACGTGTAGGGCGGCCCCGACTCCGTCCACGACTGGGAGCATTTGTCGACCACCATCTGCAGGCCGTTCGTCGCATCGGTGTCGAGGAGCGAGCTCGGCGACGCAGTCGTCGTCAGCGTGACCGACGCCAGGTCGAGCGTGCCGGAGTTCGCGAGGTCGACGCTGCGCTGGATGGTGTCACCCGGCGCCAGCGCCGCCGCGCCGATGTTCAAGCGGTTCGTCGCCGCGCCGGTCGCGCCGAGCGCGATCGTCACGGTGCCTGACGAGATGGTGTGGCTCTGGGACGTCGTGCTGGTCCACGTCGCATAAGTCCCGAAGCCGGCGATGCCGGCGGCCGCGCCGAGGATGGCAACGGTCGCGAGGAGCTTCTGCACGGTCGAGCGCGCGGCCTTCGGCCGCGCTCGCCGCAGGAAAAGGGAAGACATGCTGGGTCTCCTTGTCGCAGGGGCTTGCCCACGACCAATCGGCTGCGCCTGCGATGCGCTTTAGGGCGAGATTTCTCGAATCCGCGCGAGCGAGCCCGTTCCTGGCATGCGCAGCGGCCGCTAGAGCTCGAGCGCCGGCAGGTCGAGCTCGTCCGCGCGCTCGAGGGCCGCCAGGGCGATCGCGAGATCCTGGATAGCGAGCCCGGTCGAGTCGAAGGTGGTGATCTCGTCCTTCGAGCGCCGACCGTCCGCGTCGCCGGCCAGGACCTCCCCGAGCTCGGTCGCCTGCTCGCGCCCGAGCGTGCCGGCTTCGACCGCATGCGCGAGCTCGCCGTTGTGGCTCGCCTGCTCCCAGTCGTCGCAGAAGACGCGGGTTCGCACCAGTTCCTCGACCGCGATCTCGGCCTTGCCGGGCCCGTCGGCGCCCATCAGGCTCACGTGCTGCCCGGGGCGGAGCGAGCCCGGCTCGAACAGCACCTGGTGGCCGGGCGTCACCGTCACGACGACGTCGGCCGCGAGCGCGTCCTCACGCGAGGCTGCGACGCCGACGCCGAGCTCCGCCGCCGCGTCGCGCGCGCGTTGCTCGTCGACGTCCCAGAGCACGACCTCGCGACCGCCTGCGAAGAACGTCCGCGCGGCGGCCCGGCCGTTGACGCCTGCGCCGACGACGGAAGCGGGGCCGGAACCCACGCCCAATGTCTCGGCCGCGAGCACGGCCGCGGCCCCGGTGCGGAGCGCGGTCACCGTTGCGGCGTCGAAGATCGCGACCAGCGACCCGTCGGACGCGTCGGAGAGCAGCACGAGCCCCGTCACCGTCGGGAGTCCGCGCGCCGGGTTCCCGGGGTAGGAGGTCACCCACTTCAGCGCGGCATGGCCGGCTCCGAGCGCCGGCATCGCGCGGAAGTCTCCTGCCGGGTACGCGGGCACGTAGACCTTCGGCGGCATCGACCACTCGCCTCGCGCATAGGCGACGAAGGCGTCGCGCACCGCGGCCAGCGCCCGCTCGGGCGGGACGGCGGCCTCGACCGCACGGGCTCCGAAGACGGGAACCACGCGCGCCTAGAGGCCCTTGACGTCTTCGATCAGCTTGGCGATCGAATCCTTCGCATCGCCGAACAGCATCACGGTCTTCGGGTTGTAGAAGAGCGGGTTCTCGATGCCCGCGAAGCCGGGGTTCATGCTGCGCTTGAGCACGACCACGGCCTGCGCGTCGTCGACGTTCAGGATCGGCATTCCGTAGATCGGGCTGCCGTGGTTGTTCCGCGCGTCGGGATTGACGACGTCGTTGGCGCCGACGACGAGAGCGACGTCGGTGCGGCCGAACTCCGGGTTCGCCTCGTCCATCTCCTTCAGCTGCGGGTACGGCACGTTCGCCTCCGCGAGCAGGACGTTCATGTGGCCGGGCATCCGCCCCGCGACCGGATGGATCGCGTAGCTGACCTCGACGCCCTTCTCCTCGAGCAGGTCGGCGAGCTGCCGGACGTCGTGCTGCGCCTGAGCGACGGCCAGCCCGTACCCGGGTACGAACACGACCTTGTGCGCATAGGCGAGCATCACGGCCACGTCCTCCGCGCTCGCCGCGCGCACGGTGCCGCCGTCGCTCGCGGCGGCCGCCGCCGCGCCGGTGGAGACCTGGCCGAAGGCGCCGAAGAGCACGTTCGCGATCGAGCGGTTCATTGCGCGGCTCATCAGCAGCGTGAGGAGCGTGCCCGACGCACCGACGAGCATCCCGCTGACGATCAGGACGTTGTTCTCGAGCTCGAAGCCGGTCGCGGCCGCGGCGAGCCCCGTGAACGCGTTCAGCAGCGAGATCACGACCGGCATGTCGGCGCCGCCGATGGGCAGCACGAAGAGGACGCCGAAGAGCGCCGCCGCTCCGAGCAGCAGCCACATCAGCCACTGCTCCTCGCCGCCGGCTGCGATCGCGATCCCGGCGGCCACCGCGGCACCGAGCACGAGACCGTTGACCGCCTGCTGCCCTGGGTAGGTGATCGGCCGGCCCTTGATCAGCTCCTGGAGCTTCGCGAAGGCGACCATCGAGCCCGCGAACGAGACGGCCCCGATCAGCGCCGAGAGCATGATCGCGAGGCTGATGTCGACCTTCAGGTTCCCCGGCAGGGGGGCGCGGTTGTGGAACTCGGCCCACGAGACCAGCGCCGCCGCGCCGCCGCCGACGCCGTTGAACAGCGCCACCATCTGGGGCATCGCCGTCATCTTCACGCGCCGTGCGGCGACGGCTCCGAAGCCGCCGCCGATCACCATTCCGAGCGCGATCCCCCAGTAGCTGACGACCTTGTCCTGGGCGAACGTGACCACGATCGCGAGCAGCATCCCGACCGCGCCGATGCGGTTGCCCCAGCGCGCCTTGTCGGGGCGCGAGAGGAAGCGGAGCGCGAGGATGAAGGTCACGATCGTGACCAGGTAGAGCAGGTCGGTGGTGGTGCGGCTCACTGCTGCGGTGGCGGCTGCCCGTCGTCGTCTGCGGGTGCACGCTCGGGCCGACGGCGCTTGAACATCTCGAGCATCCGGTCGGTGACGACGAAGCCGCCGACGACGTTGGCGGAGGCGAGGATGACGGCGACGAAGCCGATCACCCAGGTGAGCGTGTCCTTGTGGCCCGCGCCCATGACGAGCATCGCGCCGACGATGACGATGCCGTGGATCGCGTTCGTGCCGGACATCAGCGGCGTGTGCAGCAGGGTCGGAACCTTCGAGATCACCTCGAACCCGAGGAAGATCGCGAGCACGAGGATGGTGAGCTCGAAGACGAGCAGCTGCCCGTGACTCACCGCGCCACCTCGCCGGCGACCGGAACTTGTTCACGCGAGAACCCGATTCCCCTACCCAGGGTGGGGGTTGCAGGCCCACCGCCCTCGGCGGGGACGCTACCGGGCTGCGGCGCACGCGTCTGTGACGCAAGCGTTGCGGAGCTGTGTCGATCCATCCACGCCGCGCGCGCGTTCCCCGCGAGCCGGCCTTCGCGGGTCACGCCGCGACCTCCTGCTTGCCGGCCACGCAGGCGCCGGCGGTGATCTCGTCGTCCCAGTCCAGCGTCAGCGCCCCCTCGGGCGCGAGGTGCTGCAGCAGCGCCGCCACGTTGCGCGCGTAGAGCTGGCTCGCGTGGAACGGCATCGAGCTGGGCAGGTTCGTGAGGCCGAGGATCGTCACGCCCTCGCGCGCGACCTCCTCGCCGGGCTCCGTCAGCTCGCAGTTTCCGCCGGCTTCGGCGGCGAGGTCGACGATCACCGAACCCGGCCGCATCGCCCGCACCGCGCCCGCCGGGATCAGCCGCGGCGCTGGCCGCCCGGGGATCAGCGCCGTCGTGATCACGACGTCGAACTCTGGCAGGCGCTTCTCGAGCTCCTCCTGCTGTCGCTGCTGCTGCTCCTCCGACAGCTGCTGGGCGTACCCGCCCTCCGTCTCCTCGCCGACGATGCCGAGGTCGAGCCAGTTCGCGCCGAGGCTCTCGATCTGCTCCCTCACCACCGGCCGCACGTCGAAGCCGGTCACGACCGCGCCGAGCCGCCGTGACGTCGCGACCGCCTGGAGCCCTGCGACGCCTGCGCCGAGCACGAGCACCTTCGCCGGCGCCACGGTTCCGGCCGCCGTCATCAGCATCGGGAAGAAGCGCGGCAGCCGCTCGGCCGCCAACAGGGTCGCCTTGTAGCCCGAGACGGTGGCCTGCGAGGAGAGCGCGTCCATCGGCTGTGCGCGCGTGATCCGCGGGATCGACTCCATCGCGAACGCGACCACGCCGCGCTCCGCCAGGCGGCCCAGCCCCTCGGCGTCCGTGAGCGGCTGCAGGAACCCGATCAACACCTGCCCCTCGCGCAGCCGCGCGACCTCGTCCGCGCTTGGCCTCTGCACCTTCACGACCGCGTCCGCCTCCGACCACGCGTCGTCGACGATCCGCGCGCCGGCCTCCTCGTAAACCGCGTCCGGGAACGACGCCGCCCCGCCGGCACCGCGCTCGACCAGCACCTCGAAGCCCTTGGGGGCGAGCTTCGCCACGATCTCCGGCACGAGCGCGACGCGCCGTTCGCCGGCCGCAGTCTCCTTCGGCACCCCGATCCTCATGCGGCGAGGATGCTATTGCCTGGCGCAGGCAGGGATATCGTCTGCTGCACGTGACCGTGCCCGAATTGCCGCTGCGTGAGACCAAGTTCGGCCTCGTCGCCGACGGCGACGGCTGGTTCGTGATCAACGCCCGCGAGAGCCGCTGGCGGGATACCGGCCACTTCGGCCGCTTCTGCGATTTCGAGGGGAAGCGGCCGTTTCGACAGCTCGGCGTGAACATCAGCGTGCTACAGCCGGGGCAGGCGATCGGGCACTACCACCGGGAGCGCGCGCAGGAAGGGTTCCTCGTACTCTCGGGCGAGTGCCTGCTGCTCGTGGAGGGGAAGGAGCGGACGCTGCGCGCCTGGGACTTCTTCCACTGCCCCGGCGGCACCGCGCACGCGATTGTCGGCGCCGGCGACGGGCCTGCGGTGGTGCTCGCGGTCGGCGGGCGCGGCGGGCGCAAGGGCCTCGTCTACCTGGTGGACGAGCTCGCCCGAGCGCACGACGCCGGTGTCGAGCAGGAGACGACCAGCCCGAGCGAGGCCTACAACGCGTTCTCCGACTGGAAGCGCTGCCGCTACGAGGAAGGGTGGCTCCCCGAGGCGCAGGGTTAGAGTTCGCGGTCGTGGCCGGAGCCCTTGCGGAGATCGCCGACAGCTTCTTCAGGCCCGCGGTCAACGATCTCGTCCCGTACGAGCCCGGCAAGCCGGTCGAGGAGGTGCAGCGGGAGCTCGGCCTCGAGCGCGTGGTCAAGCTCGCTTCGAACGAGGGGCCGTACGGGCCGTTCCCGCAGGCGCGCGAGGCGATCGCACGCGCGGTCGGCGAGCTGAACCGTTACCCCGACGGCGGCGCCTACGGGCTGCGGACTGCGCTGGCCGAGCGCTTCGACCTCCGCTTCGAGGAAGTCGCGGTCGGCGCCGGCTCGGACGGGCTCGTCGACTGCCTGAGCCAGGCCGTGTTGGACCCGGGCGACGAGATCGTCTGCGGCTGGCCCTCGTTCCCGAGCTACGTGATCGACGCGCGCAAGCTCGGCGCGGTTCCGCGGACGGTGCCGCTCCGCGAGGGGTGCTACGACCTCGACGCGATGCTCGAGGCGATCGGGCCGCGGACGAAGATCGTCTACGTCTGCCTCCCCAACAACCCGACGGGGACGACGAACACGAAGGCGGAGCTCGACGCGTGGTTCGAGCGTGTGCCCGATCACGTCGTGACCGTCCTCGACCAGGCCTACGCCGAGTACATCGACGATGCCGACTACCCGGACGGCGTCGAGGAGCACCTGAAGCGGGGACGCCGTGTCGTCGTGCTGCGGACGTTCTCGAAGATCTACGGCCTCGCCGGCCTGCGGATCGGCTACGGCCTCGCGCCTGCGCCGGTCGTGACTGCGATTTCGAAGGTGCGCCGCGCGTTCGACATGACGACGCCCGCGCTCGAGGCGGCGCTCGTGAGCCTCGACTCGCCGGACGAGCTCGCCCGCCGCCGCGCCGCCAATGCCGAGGGCCGCGCCGAGCTCGAGGGGATTCTGCGCGCGCACGATCTCGACCCGGCCGGGCCGGCGGTGGCGAACTTCCTCTTTGCGGACGTCGGGGAGAACTCGCGCCCGTTCTTCGAGCGGCTCCTCCGCGAGGGCGTGATCGTCCGGCCGACGCACGGCTTCGGCGCCCCCGGCGCCGTCCGTGTGACGGTCGGGACACATGACGAGCACGAGCAGCTCGCCGAGGCTCTCGCGAGGGTGCTCGCACCGGCCTAGGCCGTACCGGACACGGCCGAAAAACCCCTCGTTCGAGGCCCGATGACGGTGTTACCGTTCGACGGGCGATGGGCCGCCCTCGCGTGACCGGCAGCCAGCTTGCGCTCCTGGGCCGCGAGCCGAGCTTCCGGCGCCTGTTTCTCGCGACACTCGGCTCCGGCGCGGGCACCTGGCTCGCCCTCGTCGCGCTCGAGGTCGACGTCTGGGTCCAGACGCATTCGTCGGGCTGGGTCGCCGCGCTGCTGATCGCCGACCTGCTGCCGACCTTCGCGATCGGCTTGCTCGTGGGCCCGCTCGTCGACCGGCTCTCGCGCAAGCGGCTACTCGTCTGCGCGGATCTCGCGCGCTTCGCCGTCTTCGCCGTGCTGCCGTTCACGACGAGCGCGACGCAGGTCGTGCTGCTCGCGGCCGCGGCCGGCGTCGCCACAGGCTTCTTCCGCCCGGCGGTGTACGCGGGCCTGCCGAACCTCGTCTCGGACGACGACCTGCCGGCGGCGAACTCGCTCCTGCAGGCCGTCGACAACCTGACCTGGGCGCTCGGCTCGATCGCCGGCGGCGCGCTCGTCGCGGCCTCGAGCGTCGACGTCGCCTACTGGCTGAACGCGTGCAGCTTCCTGATCTCGGCGGTCTTCCTGTTCGGGATTCCGCGCCGGCTGCTGCAGGCGACCCCGGCCGCGAGCCGCGGGCACTGGGCCGACCTCAAGGACGGCTTCTCGGTCGTCCTGCGCTCGCGCGCGCTGCTGACCGTCCTGATCGCGTGGAACGTGGCGATGTTGCACAACGCCGCGGTGAACGTGGCCGAGGTGCGCCTCGCCTTTCGCGCGTTCGACGCCGGCCAATTCGGCCTCGGGTTGATGATGGGCATGGCCGGCGTCGGCCTCGCCGTGGGCGCCTATCTCGCCGGCGCGTGGGTCGAGCGGCGCGGGCTGGCGAATGTCTACGGCGCGTCGCTCGGGCTGATGGCCGTCGGGATCGGCCTGGCCGCTGCTGCGCCCAACGTCTGGGTCGCGGCGGCGTGCGTGGTGATCTCCGGCGCGGGAAACGGCGCCGCCGTCGTCTGCAACGCCTTGCTCGTCCAGCGCGGGGCCCCCGACAACCTCCGCGGCCGCGCCTTCGCGGTGCTGATGAGCTCGAACGTCGCGATGCTGACGATCGGGATGATCGCCGCGGGTCATCTCACCGACGTCTACGGGCCGCGCTGGGTGTGGGGCGTCGCAGCGGCGACCGCCGCGCTCGCGGGCGCGATCGGCTTCCTCCTGGCCCGCCGGGCCGGCGCGGGGGAGCCGGCGCGGAGCGAGGAAGTCGCCGTCGCAGTGCCCACAGCCGAGCCCACCCAGCAGCCGTCGCTTTAGCATCCAGCCCGTGGCAGCGCGCCGCGACTTCACGCGCGAGTCGCTGGCCGCCGGCGTGCGCTCCGGCGACCGGCGCGCCATTGCCCGCGCGATCACGCTGGTCGAGAACTCGGAGCCGCTCGCGTACGACCTCGTCCGCGACCTCTACCCCGAGACCGGCCGCGCCTACGCCGTCGGCGTCACCGGCCCTCCCGGGGTCGGCAAGTCGAGCCTGATCAGCGCCCTCGTCCGGCACATCCGCGACCGGGACCGCACGGTCGGAGTGATCTCCGTCGATCCCTCGAGCCCATTCACCCAGGGAGCGCTGCTCGGAGACCGCATTCGGCTGACCGATCACTTCCTCGACCCAGAAGTCTTCATCCGCTCGATGGGCACCCGCGGCCATCTCGGCGGGCTCGCGGAGGCGACGCTCCAGGCGCTCCTGGTGCTCGACGCGGGCGGCAAGGACCTGGTCTTCCTCGAGACGGTCGGCACGGGCCAGGGCGAGGTCGAGGTGATCGGGATCGCCGACACCGTCGTGCTCGTCTTGATGCCCGGCTCCGGCGACTCGATCCAGGCGCTGAAGGCCGGGATCATGGAGATCCCCGACGTGATCGTGGTCAACAAAATGGACCATCCGGCGGCGAAGACAATGGTGAACGAGGTCGCGTCGATCCTCTCGCTCGACAAGGAGAGCGAGTGGCGTCCCAAGATCGTCCTCACAGAGGCGGCGCGCGGCGAGAACGTGGATGAGCTGTGGACGAGGATCGAGGAGCACCGGGCCTTCCTCGAAAGCGAGGGCCGGCTCGAGGAGCAGCGGGGCCGCCACCTCGCCGGCGAGGTCTTCGCGGTCGCCTCGGCGCGTGCGAAGTCGCACCTCGAGCGCGCCGTCGCCGAGGACCCCGAGTTGCGCCGCCTGCTCGACGAGGTCCAGGGCCGCCGCCTCGACCCTCTCACCGCCGTTCGCGAGATCATGGAGAAGGTGTTCAAACTTGA